>JAGHAU010000149.1 GCA_021161345.1 Anaerolineales bacterium
CCTCTTCTATAATTCAAAATAAAGCTTGCATTTTATTAAACTGGGTGTAGATATAAGGTGACCATGATTAATATATTGATTGTTGATGATAACCCCGGTTTTCGAAAACGTGTGGGAGATTACCTGGTATCTTGTGATGGTTACGAAATTATCGGGGAAGCGAGTGATGGCGAAGAAGCTATATCCCTGGCTTTGGATCTGAACCCTGATCTGGTTCTGATGGACGTGAGGATGGGAGGCATGAATGGCCTGAACGCGACTCAAAGAATGAAAGACGAAATACCCGAGGTTAAGATCATCATCTTAAGTAAGTATGACTTACATGAATACAGGGAAGCGGCCAGGATCAGAGGAGCCAGTGGATATGTGGTTAAGATGAGCATGGCCGATGATCTGCTGCCAACCATTCAGCAGGTTATGAACGGGAAAGTTAATTGAACTGAAAAGGTGATCAATTGAATAAAACTTTAAAGGTATTTTTTATATTTTTCCTAATTTTATTGACTCTATCAGCTTGCAGCCCGATTGCCGCCAAACCAGCTCCTGACCAAATCTCTGTTCGCCTTAAATGGACCCACGGGGTGCAATTTGCGGAATTTTATATTGCCGAGCAAAAGGGATATATCGCAGAAGAAAACCTGTCTGTAAGCCTGCTGGAAGGGGGTCTGGAATTTGATGAAATTGATCTGGTTTCAACTGGGCAGGATGATTTTGGAATTGTTGGAGCCAATTTGATAGTGTTAAGCCGGAAGGATGGAATTCCGATCACAGCTGTGGCCACGATCTTTCAGATCAGTCCATCTGTCTATTTTGCATTAGCAGAGTCTGGCATTGAACGGCCAGAGGACTTTATCGGTAAGCGGGTTATGGTATTCCCGGATGACACTAAACTTCAGATAATGTTAAATAATGTGGGAATAAACATGGACCAGATCAATGTGGTTATCCTCACATCTTCAGACGAGGAGCAAGACATCGTTGCCAGCTACAATTTGGGAGTAAACAGGTATATCAGAAAACCTGTAAACCCCGATAAATTTACAGATGTTGTTGCTGAGCTGGGATATTACTGGCTTTTGCTTAATATCCAGCCGACAGCTTAATCGACCCAGGATAATTAATCCAGGTTCAGGTTACTATGGCAGAAAAAGACCAGAACGCGAAAGAAAAGGGAATCCCGCTCAAGGTATTGATCCTTGAGGACCGAGCAGCTGACGCAGAGCTCATGCTTCACGAGCTGCGAGCCGCTGGTTATAAGCCGACCTGGCAGCGGGTGGATACCGAGTTAGATTACCGGTCAGCATTAAATGATTCCCTCGATCTGATCCTGGCAGACTTCAATCTTCCCCAATTCACCGGCAGGCAGGCTATCGATATCCTTAACCAATCAGGTCTTAATATCCCTCTTATTATTTCAGGCACTATTGAAGAAACTGCTCTGGAGTGTTTGAAGAGAGGAGCTGTTGATTATCTGTTGAAAGACAGAATGGGCCGCCTGGGCCCGGCTGTTAAAAAAGCCCTGGAAGACAAATTGACCCGCGAGGAAAAAATTCTTACCGCAGAAACGCTGCGCGCCAGTGAAGAGCGTTATCGTGGTGTTGCAGAAACTGCCTTAACAGGCCTTTCGATTGCGGATACCGATGAAAATATTATTTATTCTAACCCCGCCCTGGCAGATATGCTCGGCTACACAAATCAAGAACTGCTGGGGATGTCCCTCTCCCAGATTATAGACCCGGCAGAATACCATCGGATCCAAACTGAAACAGAACAACGAAAACAAGGATTAAGCACCCAATACGAGACCAAAATGATCCGGAAGGATGGCGAGTCAAGAACCGTGATCATCTCCGCCAGTCCGCTTACCGGTGAAAATGGTGAATATGAAGGATCCCAGGCAGTGATCATGGACATCAGCAAGCGGGTGCAGGCTGAGGAAAAACAGCGTGCGATTGAAGATCGCTTTCGCACCGTAGTGGAAAATTCTCACAACGGAATCTTGATTGTGAACGAAGATTACAAGTTCGAATATGCGAATGACCCATTATGTCTAATACTTGGTCGTAGTCGTGAAGAAATCATCGGACATGATTTTAGGGAGTTTCTTGACAAGGAAAGCGAAAAACTTGTAGGTGATATGTACGTGAGGCGCCGCCGAGGAGAAGAAGTACCAGCCCGATATGAATTCAATATCCTCAGAAAAGATAGTGAGTCAAGGAGAGTAGAAATCAGCTCCGCCATCGTAATAGATCTGAAGGGCAAAGTGCAAACAATATCCCAACTTATGGACATCACCGAGCGGGTTCAAACTAAAAATGCACTGGAAGAAAGTGAAGAAAAGCTGCGCTTGATGATTGACAATTCACCCATCGGCTTTTCAGGAACAAACTTAAAAGGGGTTTTTATTGATGTGAATCCTGCCATGTGCCAGATGGTTGGCTATTCCAAAGATGAATTGGTTTCAAAACATTTCTCTCACATCACCCATCCTGATGATGTAGATGAAAATACTGAGTTATATCAACAATTAGTGGCAGGAGAACTTGATTTTTACGACCTCGAAAAGAGATACATCCATAAAGATGGAAAGGTCATTCACGTATTGATCAGATCCCAGCTTGCTAAAAATTATAAAGGGGAGGCACTGTTCGAATATGCTCTCGTCGAGGATATCACTGAGCGCAAGGGGGCAGAAGATAAAGTTCAGCATCTCAATCTGGTTCTTCAAACGATCAGCAAAGTTAACCACTTGCTTGTTGAAGGAAATAATCGGGAAGATTTGATCCGGAAAACATGCAGGATCCTCACAGATAATCGCGGATATCATAATGCCTGGATATTGCTTCTTGATGAAGAAGGAAATTATCTTAACGCGAACGAATCCGGTTTAGGGGATGAATTTAAGCTCTTTAAAAAGAAGCTGCAAGATGGCTGGCTGCCTGTTTGCGGGACCCAAACTCTCAATAATGAAAATATGGTGTGCATAAAAGCCCCATCTAATGAATGTGTTGATTGTCCGCTTTCAAATACATATAACGGCAGGAGCGCTTTCTCGATTCCCCTGGATTTTGCAGGCAGGACCTTTGGGCTGCTGACAATTTCAATTCCAGCTTTAATTATGGACAGCAAAGAAGAACAGGATCTCTTTAAGGAGATTGGGGGGGATATTGGCTTAGCCTTGCACAATATCGAGATCGCGGAACAGAGCAAATCAGACCAGGCCCAACTGACATTACAATCACTTGCGCTTGAGTCTGTTGCCAACGCTGTTGTCATCACTGACGCCGAAGGATCCATCCAGTGGGCCAATCCAGCTTTCAGCACCCTGACCGGATACTCATTAGAAGACGCGATCGGGAACAATCCCCGCATCCTGAAATCCGGCCAACAAGATGATAAGTATTATAAAGACCTGTGGGATACGATCAGCTCCGGCGAAGTCTGGCAGGGTGAAATTATCAATAAGCGAGCGGATGGAGAACTGTACACGGAAGAGATGACTATTACTCCGCTCATGTCGGATAAGAAAGAGATCAGCAATTACATCGCCGTCAAACATGACATAACCGATCGGGTGCAAGCGCAGGCAGAAATCCAGCAACGGACACAGGACTTGATATTGATCAATGCAATTAACACTGCTGTCAACCGCGGTGAGGAATTGTCAGATATCTTAAAAAAACTCTCCAAGGAATCCAAACGGGTTTTCGAAAGTAAACATACTACGGTATATCTTTACAACGAGGATGAAAAGTATTTGGAGATGCAAAATCTTGCTCTTCCACCCACGCTTATAAAACAGATTGAAAAACTTGTTGGAACCAATTTACCTGGTGTTCGCATCCCGGTCAAGGACGGGAGCATAACCCGGGAGTTGTTGTTTGCCGATGGACCATGCTTAATTAATGATCCTGAGAAAATTCAAAATTGGATGCTGGAGTTCACCCTAGCCGTTGATCTGCCAGAGAAGTCACGTCTCAGGATCCAGAAATTAATTTCGAATGTATACAAACTTGTGAATGTTCAGTCTGTTATAACCGTCCCGATGAAATCTGCTGATAAGCTGATCGGATTGATGGATTTCTCCCGCACTGAGCCTTTTTCCGAGGAAGACATAAAACGAGTTTCCGGTGTTGTCGGCCAAGTGACTGCAGCCATTACCAATTTACGGGTTGAGAAGGAAAAATCCTGGAGCCGGAACCTGCTGTTTTCTCTCAGCCAGGTTGCTCCAGTAATACAGCAAGCCGGCACCGCTGATGGAATCTTCCGGGCTATCGGAGAGCAGATGGTTAAGATAGGTTTTGATGTAACTGTTTTTACTTTAGAAGATGACAAGAAGCACCTGGTCGTGTCTTATCAAAACTTGGAAGCAAGCGTAATACAGAAAATTGAAAAACTAACCAAATTATCAATAAGTAACTATAGTTTCCCCCTAAAGGCGGAGGGTTATTATCACAAGATCATCACCAACAAAGAGACGGTATTCCATCCTTTTAACATTACTTCCATTGAAGAGATCCTTCCTCGTGTCCTGCGCCCACTTGCAAATAAATTGATGAATATAGTGGATAACCCACAGAGCATTGTTGCCCCTCTGGTCGTCGGCGACGAGGTACTTGGCTTGATGGCATTCACAAGCCCCGACCTGAGTGAATCCGATATCCCCGCTATCACAACATTGACTAACCAGGCAGCTATCGCACTCGAGAAGATCCGACTTTTCAAAGAAACTGAAGATTTAGGAGCTTTCAATGAAAGCATTGTCCAAAACATGGCAGAAGGCATTGTCCTGGAGGATGTTGATGGAATGATCACTTTCGTTAATCCTTCGGCTGCGAATATGCTGGGCTACACTATTGAAGAATGGGTCGGTAAACATTGGATGGAGATAGTGCCTCCAGATCAACATACCATCATCCAGGGCGCCGATGAACGACGGATGCGCGGTGAGTCTGACCGTTATGAACTGGAACTGGTCAATAAAGAGGGCCAGCGAATTACTGTTCTTGCAGGCGGATCTCCCCGCTTTAACAGGGAGGGGCAGTTCGTTGGCACGATGGCGGTATTTACCGACATCACCGAGCGTAAACATACGGAGGAAAGAATTTCGCGATTTAGCCGCATCTTCGAAGATTCGCTCAATGAAATCTTTTTATTCGATCCCGATACGCTGAAATTTACCCAGGTGAACGCCGCCGGCCAAAATAATTTAGGTTATACGATGGAAGAATTGTATGAACTAACACCTTTGGATATTAAACCTGAACTTACGGCTAAATCTTTCGAATATTTGATAGCCCCCTTGCGGAAAAATGAAACAGATAGAGTTGTTATTGAGACCGTTCATAAGCGTAAAGATGGATCTCTATATAATGTAGAAGTACATTTGCAGCTGCTGAGTTATGAAGATAAATCCTTATTTGCTGCGATTATAATGGATGTCACCGATCGTTATAATGCGGAGTTAGAAAACAAGCGTTATATCAGGCGCCTGGACGCCTTGCTTAATATTGACCAGGCCATCATGGGTAGTTTTGATCTGCAAGTTACCCTGAATGTCATCCTGGAGCACGTGATTGCACAGTTGGCAGTTGATGCTGTGGCGGTGTTGAGCTACCAGGCAGACCTCCAGGCGTTAACCTTTACTCAAAGTCACGGTTTTCAAACTTCCGCCCTCCAGACTGCAGACCTGCGGTTAGGAGAAGGTTATGCCGGGGAGGTTGGGTTGCAAAGAGAGCACGTTTTTGTCCCTGACCTTAACCTGGCGATAGGCAAATTCAAAGACTCTCCCCAATTTAGCCAGGAAGGTTTCGTCTCCTATTATGGAGTCCCCCTGATCACCAAGGGGAAATTGGTCGGTGTGCTGGAAATCTATCATCGATCTCCCCTTGATCCGGATGATGAATGGGTGAACTACCTGAAGCTCCTGGCGGGTCAGGTTGCTATGGCTATTGATAATGTTTCATTATTCGATGAACTCCAGCGCACTAACGTAAATTTGACCCTGGCCTATGACGCAACCATTGAAGGTTGGGCTCATGCCCTGGAATTGAAGGATATGGAAACCGAGGGGCACAGCCGCAGAGTGGTTAAAATGACGATGGATCTGGCCAGGCGTATGGGTATCAGCGGGGAAAAACTTAGCCATGTGCGCCGGGGAGCCCTGCTGCATGATATTGGCAAGATGGGCATCCCTGACAGAATTTTACAAAAACCCGGCAAGCTTACAGACGATGAGTGGGAGATCATGCGCCAGCATCCGGTTTATGCCTATGACTGGTTGTCTCGCATTCAATACCTGGTGCCCGCCCTGGATATTCCCTACTCCCACCATGAACGGTGGGATGGCACAGGCTACCCCCGTGGAATTAAAGGAGAACAAATCCCCCTGGCGGCGCGGATCTTTGCCATTATTGATGTTTGGGATGCTTTAAACTCAGATCGTCCTTACAGAAAAGCGTGGCCAAAAGAAAAGATCCTGGCTCATATCAAAGAGCAGTCAGGAAAACATTTTGACCCCCGGGTTGTGGATGTTTTTTTGGAGCAGATCCAATAACAACATCTCTAATAGCGGGGATATACTCCTGGAATTTGCCAAAAACCCATTTGTTTGAATGAGATCTCAGCAAACCTGGCATGATCACACCCCCGGAGGCGAGTTAATGAATTCGCCAACCAGGTCAATGATGGCGCCTTCCTTGGCCCAGGATTCTTCACCCTCCAACCCGAGAAGGGTGCTGGCCGCGTTTACCCTCACCAGGATCCTGCGGAAAACCGCGGGTGAACAAAACTAAATCCAGATTGGCTCGATATAACATTAGAAATTGAATAGCAGAATTGAAGCGAGATTGCTTCGCTGTGCTCGCAATGACAATCTTGTTGGGGGGAGGGTTAACACATTATTCAATCCGCCCCACTGTCATTGCGAGGACCCCGAGCGCGGTCGAGGGGGACGCGGCAATCTCACCTCTGGACATGGGGTACCCTCACCAGGGTCCTGCGGAAAACCGCGAGTGAACAAAACTAAATCCAGATTGGCTCGATTTAACATTAGAAATTGAATAGTAGAATTGAAGCGAGATTGCTTCGCTGTGCTCGCAATGACACTTTGGTCATCTGTCATTGCGAGAAGAGAACGTAGTGAACGACGCGGCAATCTCACCTCTGGACAGCGATAAGGGCATATTTTATGATGAGGGTATGGGGGAGAAATTATACTTCGTCTATATCCTTACTAATCTGCACAATACAACATTATATACTGGGATTACAAATAACCTATTTAGGCGTGTTCAGGAGCATAAACGAGGTGAAGGTGGTCATTTCTCCCGGAGATATAAAATGAGGAAATTGGTCTATTTTGAAGTCCATTGTGATGTCAGAATCGCGATTTCCAGAGAGAAGCAGATCAAGGGAGGATCCCGGATGAAAAAAGCTGAACTAATTTCTACACTAAATCCAGATTGGCTCGATTTAACATTAGAAATTGAATAGTAGAATTGAAGTGAGATTGCTTCGCTGTGCTCGCAATGACAATCTTGTTGGGGGGAGGGTTAACACATTATTCAATCCGCCCCACTGTCATTGCGAGGACCCCGAGCACTTCGCTGCCCTTTGTATAAACCCCGTTGAGGGGGACGAAGCAATCTAAACTACAACCAATTAAAATCATCTAATTTCCAACCTACATTTCGACAACAGAGAAAATCAGTTAGAATCAGACCACCTATTGGAAGAACAAGGAGTTTTAATGGCAGACCAAAGCCTGGCTGAACAAGTTCAGAACGAAATCCAAAGCCTGCAATCCACAGTGGGGGATTTACAATCCTCCGTTCGATTAACGGATATCCGCGATCGAGTTGAAGACCTGGGATCCTCCGTCAGCGCTTTGGACCGGCGGATCGAATCCTTGCGGGAAAATGGATACGCCTTTGAGAAAAAAATGGAAGGGCAAGCACAGGATCTTGTAAAGGAATGGAATAAGATTGCTCCAGGACTGTTAAGGCAGATCGAAAGTGAGGCCAACAGCCTGGAAGACGACTTAAGACCTCTGGAATCACAGCTGGGGCTGCTGGCGGGAGATCGGGGGATGCCTAAAACCCTCAGCTCACGTGTGAAAAGGCTGCAATCCCAGCTGAAATCTCTGGAAGGCCGGGTCGAGGCGGCTGAAGAAAATATCCGGGGTAGATACGATCAATTCAGCAGCGGCGTGGAGCAGCTTAAAAGCCATCTTTATAAACTGGAATGGATGATGACAGAAATAAGTGAAGCCAGCTTTGATCTGCTGGCCACGGAATCGGGCATCATGGCGGTCAAGGCGGTTTGGGCCAAAGCTGGCAAACAGGAAAAAGATGATCCCGAAGGTGTTCTGTATCTGACCGATCAGAGGATCATCTTTGAACAGAAAGAAAAAATTACCACCAAGAAGGTACTGTTTATAGCCACGGAGAAGAAACTGGTCCAGGAGACCCTCTGGGAAGTCCCTGTTGTGCTGGTGGAGGATGTCAAACCGCACAAAGAGGGCTTTTTGAATAAAGATGATTACGTCGAGCTGGTTTTTGAGAGCGGAGCACCTTTTGACGTTGTGCATATGCATATCTGGCAGAGGGGTGATGAATGGCAAGCCCTGATCCAGCGTGCCAAGGCCAGGGAGTTTGATAATAACCGGGCCATTCCCATCGATGAAGAGGTGGCCGAGAGAGTTAAGAACGCCCCTACCAAATGCCCATCCTGTGGGGGAGCGATCACTCAACCCATCTTGCGGGGAATGGAGAACATCAACTGTGAATTTTGCGGGGATGTGATCAGGTTGTAGTTCTTCACCACCCAATAAGCTGTTTTTGATATCTGGATATTCTTCCTGCTAATTAGGTCTGAATAACCCTATTAATTTACTCTCCCAGGGAGTAGAATCACATCACTCGCAGGGAGGTTTTTAGATTAAACCCCCCTGTTTTGTACTATAATATCAAGGCTATTTTGAAGAACACTCGCGATACCAAGTCACCTATAGGAGAACGACTAGATGAAAACAGCCGATGTCCACAAGATTATTTCAAAAAGCATGCTTGCAGATGGGTATTCCATCCTTTTCGACCTGGAAAGATCCCATGATACTTATTTTGTTGATCAAATCACTGGTCGTGAATATCTCGATTTTTTTACTTTTTTCGCGAGCAATGCGGTTGGATATAACCATCCCCGGCTGAAAGACCCTGCTTTTTTGGAGAAGTTAACTCTCTCGGCAATTCATAAACCTTCCAACAGTGACATCTACACCACACTGATGGCTGAATTTGTTGAAAAATTCAACCAAGTGGTCATGCCTGACTCAATGCCCCACCTATTTCTGGTGAGCGGTGGTGCCCTGGCTGTGGAAAATGCGTTGAAGACAGCCTTTGACTGGAAAGTGCGCAAGAATCTGGATAGGCTGAAAAATACACCTGCCAACAATGTTGGACTGATGCACGGCCTGGGATCCAAAGTGATCCACTTCAAGGAAGCTTTCCACGGCCGCTCCGGCTACACAATTTCGCTGACCAATACCAGCGACCCCCGCAAGCACATGTATTTCCCGAAGTTTGACTGGCCCCGGATTACCAACCCCAAGTTGAGTTTCCCCATTACTGAAAAGGTCCTGGAAGAGGTTATGAAGATCGAAGAGATCGCCTTGACCCAAATCGAGATGGCCCTGAAGCAGTACCCGGGAGATATTGCAGCCTTGATCCTGGAACCGATCCAGGGTGAAGGGGGGGATAACCATTTTCGCCCCGAATTCATCCAGGCTCTGCGCCAGCTGGCTGACGAACATGATTTCCTCTTGATCTTTGATGAGATCCAAAGCGGGATTGGAATCACCGGCAAGATGTGGGCTTACGAACATTACGGTGTGGAGCCGGATATCATCGCCTTTGGAAAAAAGAGCCATGTGTGCGGGATCATTGCCAATAAACGGGTCGATGAAGTGGAGCATAATGTCTTCACTGAGTCCAGCCGGATTAACAGCACCTTTGGCGGTAACTTGGTTGACATGGTGCGCGCCACCCGGATCCTGGAGATCATCGAGGAAGAGAAACTGGTTGATCACACTGCCAAAGTTGGGGATGTAATGCTGGATGGTCTTGAGAGCATCTCTGCTGAATCGAAAGAAGTTGTCAGCAATGTCCGTGGTAAAGGTTTGATGATAGCTTTTGATCTTCCGAACCAGAATAAACGCGATATCATGCTGGACAGTATGTTTGATAGCGGCCTGCTGGCCATGAAATCCGGCGACCACTCGATCCGTTTCAGAGGTATGCTGGACACTCCGAAAGAAGCTGTAGACCAGGCCCTGGAGATCGTGGCCAAGAACATCCCTGAAGCCTAATTAGAAATTACTGGAACGGGTATAAATTAATTTTCACTGGCAGTACCTGTCTTTATCAAATGGACTGTCCGGATATGGAAATAGAACAAAATAATGGAGGAATTTATGTCAAAGCGTAAGGTAATCATCATTGGTGCGGCAGGCAGGGATTTTCATAACTTCAATACATATTTTCGGGATAATGATGCTTATGAAGTCGTAGCTTTTACTGCGGCCCAGATCCCAGATATCGATGGCCGTAAGTATCCAGCCGAATTGGCTGGGAAGCTCTACTCGGCTGGTATTCCCATCCACGCCGAAGAAGACCTGCCAAAACTGATCAAAGACCTGAATGTCGATGATTGTGTTTTTGCCTACAGTGATGTGACTTACCAGCACGTAATGGCGATGAGTGCCATTGTGAATACTGCGGGAGCTTCCTTTACCCTGCTTGGACCAAAGGACACCATGGTAAAAAGCACCAAACCTCTGGTTTCTATTGGCGCCGTTCGAACAGGCTGCGGCAAAAGCCAGACATCCCGCCGGGTGATCGAATTGTTGATGGCCCAGGGATTGAAGGTTGTTGCCGTCCGCCATCCGATGCCTTATGGTGACCTGGCAGCGCAGAAAGTCCAGCGCTTCGCCACACTGGATGACCTGGTGAAACACAAATGCACTATTGAAGAAATGGAAGAATACGAACCGCACGTGGTTCGCGGCAATGTGATCTATGCCGGTGTTGATTATGAAGCGATCTTGAGGGCGGCGGAAGAGGATCCCGATGGATGTGATGTGATCGTTTGGGATGGCGGAAATAATGATTTCCCCTTCTATGTTTCCGATCTGCATATTACCGTTGTCGATCCCCATCGGCCTGGCCATGAACTTACTTATTATCCTGGTGAAGTCACCTTGAGAATGGCAGACGTGGTTGTCATCAACAAAATGGACAGCGCTGATGCGGCCGGCATTCAGACTGTACGCGAAAATATCGCCCGTCTGGCCCCGGATGCTGTTGTTATTGATGCTGCTTCCACACTTGATATCGATGATCCTTCCCTGGTAAAAGGAAAGAATGTTCTTGTGGTTGAAGATGGACCAACACTTACTCACGGTGGAATGAAAATTGGCGCGGGGACGGTTGCGGCTCAAAAATTCGGCGCGGCAGGATTTGTTGATCCTCGACCTTTCACAGTCGGAAAGCTGAAAGAGACTTTTGAAAAATATCCAAACATTGGAATACTACTGCCGGCGATGGGTTATGGTGAGCAGCAGCTCAAAGACCTGGAAACCACTATCAATAATACTGAATGTGATTCGGTTGTGATCGGCACACCGATCGATCTGGGCCGGATCATCAAGATCAACAAACCTTCAACCCGGGTTTACTATGAACTGCAGGAAATAGGCCGCCCCAACCTGGTTGGTGTCCTGGATGAGTTTGTGAAAGAACAAAAATTGGGATAATTATCCTATCCGATCAATTCTGAAACCTATAAACCGCTCATCAATTTGATGAGCGGTTTGAGTTTAATGAGTTGGTATTGGATCCAGGATAAGATTTCTCTGGCTGAAAAAGACTGTTAATTTCTCTGGTTCCAGAAGGAATGGTTCTCAGCCCGCGTTTTCATAGATCTCAAAATCATGTTTGTAGATCGACTGGATCTTGTTGATCTGGCTTTTGGTCGGCTGATATTGAGATCGTTTTATGTTTTTATTCAAGAAGCTGATTTCATTTTCAATTCTTTTATCAATACCGCAGGCTTCAAATGCGTGGTTTATGCCTACAGCCAGGTTCTCCAATCTATATACCTTCTTGAGCAGGATGTTTCCATCCCGGTCAGTGATATCTTCCCACATTGGAGCAGTGTGGGTTGAGAACTTGATGCCCAGGGGAGCATAACTCGAGTTGCTGGAACAGGATTCCTTTACATAATCCAGGAAGATATCAAAGGCATATTTTGTGCTGTAATGGAATTTTCTGGATTTGATTGATCTCAGAGCGGTGCTGTTGATTCTGTTAATGAGTCCTTTATTCTGCCAGTAAAAAGAAAAGAACATACTGATGCAGCGGTCGAGAGGATTTCGTGAGAACGCAAAGGAAAATAGATCTTCCCAGCATTTTGGATAGAGATAGGTTTTAGCAAAAAGGCATCTCCGGCCCTGATATTCACCCAACAAGACACGATAATTATTTAATATATCGTTATATTCCTCTGGGTTTGCTTGAAGAAACCCCCCAGGTCTTTTGGATCGATCTACTTCCACATAATAAGGTTTTAAGAGGCTGCGGGTTGTAATTCCGCCAGATTTTTTGATATGCAGCCAGAATAAATCTTTGTAAACCATAGCTTCCCTGAAAAATTGATTTGTTTTCTGTTAGAGGATTATACCTTCAAACCTGGAGGGAAAAACTCTGCGAATTGGGTGTTCGGAGAAGTTTTCCTTTGATTTTGTTGAGATTATTGTGAAATTGATTTTTCCTCTGGAAGAAAATCCAGATATTTTTTTTATTAGGAAGCAGCCAGTCAATCGTCTTCGGTCTCCAAACGTCTGCTGGATCCAGGATCCATGGGAAAATTCCTTTACTGCTGCTCAACAGAGGGGTCAGCGAATTGAGATGTTCATCATACTATCTATTGCAGATCCAAAGAATATCTGCTGAAAAATTCCCACATCAGGGCCGAGGCATTGATGTCCTGGTTGGTATGTCCGGCGATCCAGACTGGCAGCTTTTCACCGCCAGGCCAGGTATGACCGGCGCTTTCGATACTGTAGAGGATCACATCTGCGTTTTCCTCACAGCCTGTGAAGGATGTTCTTTTAATTTCCCCCGTTATTTGAGTTTTAACTGGCGGATTGGCACAGGCATTAAACTCTGCCCAGCTCGCAGCCCAATCCTCGATGGCTGGAAAGGTAAATTCATCATCCCGTGAACTCGAACCTCCCAGGTAGGGAACTATTTGATCGTCCAGGCCGTGAAAACCAATCACCGGGACAGGGCGGGCAGGCAGGCAGTCTTCCCGGGGCTGGGCATAAG
>JAGHAU010000094.1 GCA_021161345.1 Anaerolineales bacterium
TCCCAGATCTTGCCATCTCGGCTGCTTTTAAAACCATGAAACCCTGGCCCATACTGATAGTCTCTGTATCAACTATAGTGATCTTTTTTCCAGGGAATAACTCGGCAGCAGTAACCGCAGATTGGTACGTAGCGCTCACGCCTGCGCTTACGGTCAGGCAGATGATTTCGTCAGCTCCCTTATCAAATGCTTCCTGGTACGCTTCTGAAAAATCTCCTGGAGAAGGGGCTGCTGTAGTAGGCATCACTCCATCCCGGATCACACGCTCGACGAGTTCCTCGTCAGTAATACCGGAACATGCTTTCAGAATCTCATCACCAAAATGAATCGTAATCGATACATGGCTAATACCATATTCATCTAAACTTTTCTGGGGCAAACTTGTGTCTGTATCAGAAATAATAGCAATTCCCATTGATAAAACCTCCTGCTGATTTGCGTTGATAATTCCTGCCTGATAAAACCATTATCCAGCAAAATCGGTACGCATAAAGATAAATAATTTCAAAGATAGGAATTCATCTTACCATAGTTAGGAATTCATCCTTTTAGACCTATTAGCTTCTGGTATGATTCAGGGATAGAATTGAGTTCAGATGAGGATATCATGGCGCTTCGAATCGGGCTAATCGGATTACCAAACGTTGGCAAGAGCACAATATTTAATGTCTTAACCCAGGCACAAAATGCAGAAGTAGCAAATTATCCTTTTTGCACAATCGAACCCAATCAAGCTATAGTACCTCTCCCTGACCAGCGCCTTGACAAATTGGCTGAGCTGGTAGGCGTATCCAAGGTCATCCGGACCACAATTGAATTCGTTGATATTGCCGGCCTTGTAAAGGGGGCCAGCAAAGGCGAAGGCCTGGGAAATCAATTCCTTGGAAATATCCGCAACACGGATGCATTGCTGCATGTTGTTCGTTGTTTTGATGATCCAAATGTTGTTCATGTCAGCGAAAAACCCCACCCCGGTAAAGACATTGATGTGATCCAATTGGAATTGATCCTTTCAGATTTGGAGCAGGTCGCCAATAAGAAGAAAAAACTATCCCGCCAGATTAAAGGAGACAAAACACTGTCATCCTTGTATGAAATGTCTGAATTGGTTGGTAAATTTCTAGAAAGTGGAAAACCGCTTTCTGTTTTTCCTGATAAACGCGATCCCAAATTTGAGGAACTCAACCGCGAAATGAGGTTCCTTTCAGCTAAACCAGTTATATACACAGCGAATATCGGGGAGGAATACTTATCAGTTGATCACCCCCATCTCTCGGTCATTCAGGAGATTGCATCCAGCGAAAACACCAATTGGGTCCAGATCAGCGCCCTGATCGAATCGGAGCTGAACACCCTCTCCGGCGCAGAGAAATCGGATTACATGGAGCTTTCTGGCATCCCCACTAGTGGATTGGAGCAGATTATTCGCACTGGATACCAGACATTGGACCTGATCAGTTTCTTCACATATAATGATCAAGAGGTCCGGGCTTGGACCCTCAAACAAGGCAAAAAAGCTCCCCAGGCTGCCGGAAAGATCCATACGGATTTTGAACGTGGTTTTATCAAAGCAGAAGTGATCCCCTTTGAGGTTTTTAACAGTCTGGGCAGTACTGCGGCCACAAAAGAGGCAGGCAAACTTCAGGTCGAAGGAAAAGAATATATTGTCCGCGATGGAGATGTAATATATTTCAAATTCAATGTTTGACCGTAATATTAGATATCAAGTAAAAACGACAAGGATTACTAAATGACTGAGAATAATTTCGATCTGGGCATTAAAAATGCAGTACAGGTATGCATGAATATCACCCGCGCAGATAAGGTATTTGTGATTACAGATCTTAGAACATTATCGATTGGAAAAGCCCTGATCTCAGAGTCGAATAAAATAGAAGCTCAAACCAGAATGGTTAAATTGGAAGAGTATGGAGTCCGGCCAATGACCGAGGTTCCTCCTGCGTTGATCAAAGAAATGGTGAATTTCAAGCCTACGGTGACGTATTTTGCCGCTGATGGACAGGAAGGCGAAGTTAAAATGCGCATGGCCCTCACAGTAGAGATCCAGAAAACTTTCACCGAGCTTGATCTACCTCTGCCGCGCCATGGTCATATGATCGGTATCACTGACCGGTTGATCCGGGAAGGCATGACCGCTGACTATGCTGAGATCAATCATTTGACCCTCAAGGTCCTCGACCTGGTCAAGGACGCTAAAACTATCAAAGTCACGTCCCAAAAAGGAACGGATATTACGGCGACCTTCAATCCAGACTATAAATGGGTGCCCTGCCATGGCCTGTATCATTCAGCTGGTGACTGGGGAAATTTGCCAGAAGGCGAGATATTCACATGCCCAGAGACTCTGAACGGCACGATCGTGGCAGACGTCCTTGGTGATTATTTTTCTCCAAAATATGGTGTATTGGACTCTCCAGTGACCATTAAAGTCGAAGACGGAATTGTCCAGAATGTTTCCTGCCAGGACCAGGCCATCGCTGATGAGTTTATGGCTTATTTGAAGTCCACTGAGAACGGCCTACGGGTGGGAGAATTTGCCATCGGCACAAATACTGCTGTTTCAGAACTGAGCGGGAATTTGCTTCAGGATGAAAAGATACCTGGTATTCATGTCGCTTTTGGAAATCCGATCGGTTACGAAACTGGAGCAGATTGGACATCAGATGTTCACGTCGATGTTGTACCAGTAAACTGCACGATCCACATAGACGAGAAATTGATCATGAAGAATGGTACATTTTTAATCTAAATGTATGCCTAAGATTTCTGATCAGTAGCGGAATTAATGATCCTTATGCAAAAATTCGACTGTGTACTAATTCCGGGCGGTGGATTGCTAGAGAATGGATCTCTGCCGCCCTGGACAGTTGCCCGATTGGAATATGCGCTGTCTCTAAAAAATGAATGTCGCTGGTTCATTTTATTATCTGGCGGCACCGTTCATAAACCACCACCATTAAATGAAAACGGTTTTCCATATTTCGAATCCCACGAAATGGCCAAGTTTCTTGTTAAAGCAGGGCTGGATTCAGAGCGGGTACTGACGGAGATCAGCTCTTATGATACGATTGGCAATGCTTATTTCTCGCGGTTGTTATTCACAGAACCACTTTCCCTCAAGAAACTGCTGGTCGTGACCTCTGAATTCCATATGCCTCGCACACAAGCCATATTCGAATGGATCTTCCCTCTTCCGCCTTCTCATCTTGAATATCATCTGGTCTTTAAAAGTACTCCAGATAAAGGCTTATCCTCTCAAGCTCTGGCGGCTCGAGTTCAGCGCGAAAAAAACAGTCTTTCAAACCTTAAGAATACAATTCGTGAAATCACATCCCTAGCTGAATTCCTGATCTGGTTTTACACAGAACACACAGCCTATGCTCCCAATAAGCCATTTAAACTCCTCTCTGAAAATGAATTGAAATCTTATTAGACCTGGCTTCCTAAAGATTTAACTTCCATTACCTATTTCCTACCATTCTTTTGAAGTAAATAAATACGGTGAATAACTTTTATTCTGCCGCCTTCCCGAACAATGACTTCAGCTGGATGAGGACAATAACCAATAAACTTCACACCTCTATATTTGGATGTCGAATCTGGGTCTTCCGTTTTGATGAAATACAATTCACCCGGGATACAGGTATCTGGTTGGATATAGTTTTCAGACTGCATTCAGCACCTCGCTAAAATTAGAACGTTTGTTCTGCCCTACTATACCAGAAACCTATCCCGGTTAAAGGTGGAGATTGCAGATGATATTTATGTCGTCAGAGGGAGAATGCCAATTATTGTTTGTTACTCGTTAGCCATTAACAGGATGGCTTTCTTTAAGGGCCAGTCCTACTAAAATCGCACCAATGATTAAAACAATAGTATTAAGATAAAAAGGCATGGCTGTGCCAGCATTATCATAAAGCCAGCCCCCGGCTAGTGGGCCGATAGCAGCACCCAAAAAATACGAAAAAGTATATAGGCCATAACTTGTGCCCCGGATATCATCTCCGGCAATATCAGCCACAAAAGCTCGCTCTGCCGGAATAGAAATTGTATATCCAATGGTCTCTAGACACCACAAAAGAGTAAGAGCTAAAATGCTTCCTAAATGCGGGATGGCAAACGAAGCGGCTGCCCCTACTAACAAGCCGATGATCATTGGCCCTTTTCTCCCCCATCGATCTGTCATTTTTCCCATCCGTGATGGCAAAAATGAACTGATCAACGCTGCAGGAAGGTAAGCAATCGCTAAAGAGGAAATCCCCGCACTTAAATGATCTTGCAAAAATATCATCAATAATGGCCAAACCATGGCCTGGGACGCTCCAGTCAAAAGAACTATTCCCATTAATATCAGCAGTTGCTTCGAGAACGGCTTGCTTTCCCTGTTGTTATCTTCGAACACTGGCAGTGTCTCTTTGGTTCCCTTCAAACCATAAAGTAATCCAATCGCCGTTGGAATCAAGTAAATCAAAAACAGCCAGAACCAAATTTTCTTGAAGGTCCAATCTGTTGCACCTTGCAAAGCAAAAACAAATGTCAGGCCGATGGTTGTCCCAATGATTCCGCCCCGGTAGCTAGCTTCATCGATTGATCCGAAATTATGCCCCCTTCCGGATTTTTCAGCTAGATCTGCGATCATCGTAAAAGTAGCGATCCACAAAAATGCAGCTCCGATACCCTGCAGGAATCGTGCTGCAGTCAACATCAACACCGTTCCCGCAAATGAAAATACAATAGTAGCTACTAAATATCCCACCAGGCCGATAATCAAAAACGGACGCCTTCCCCATCGATCCAGCGCCTTCCCCAGGAACGGCCGTATGATTGCTGGTACGAGTGAAAAAGCTGAGAAAAATCCACCAATTTCAAGGGCGGAGGCGCCAATCTCTCTCCCGTAAATTGGAAGGAGGAAGCTTAAGACCCCAAAGGGAAATGAAATCCAAAATACGGACCACCAGAGATTAGTGAAGATTATTTTTTCTGTTCGAATTGGTTTCACTATGTAATTCCTCTTTGAAACAACACTATCATAAATATTTTCTGCTGATGATTGCAAGAACCGAGTTTTTAGGTCTATAATGGGAATAGTAACACGTTTCCACTTATGCATGCCGCGGGGGAGAACGCTTATGGGTGTAGCTGTTACTCGCACAAAATTACTCGTTCCCAGACGCCGGCCTGACCTATTAAGCAGGTCCCGGCTTATTTCAATGTTTGATGACGTACTTGACTATCCGTACACGTTAATCTCCGCACCTGCCGGGTATGGAAAAACCAGCCTGATGATAGATTTAGCGCACCAGGCCAGTTACCCGGTTTGTTGGTACTCGATTGACCCTCTTGATCTGGATCCCAATCGGTTCTTAACCCATTTTGTCCACGCAATACAATATCAGTTTCCGGAATTTGGGCAGGCAGCTCTTTCCATGCTTGAGATTCAATCAAATCCCTTCCAAGATCCCGCTCAATTTGTCACCATTTTGGTCAACGAAATCTATCAGATTATCTCCGAACACTTTGTAATATTCCTGGACGATTTTCATCACCTAAATTCCGATCAGGGAATATGTAATTTTATTAGCCGTTTTGGCCAGGAAATGGACGATAATACCCACCTGGTAATGGCCTCCCGAACGTTGTTCGATTTTCCCGATCTGACCTTGTTGATCGGCCGCAGGATGGTAAAAGGTATTGGTTTTGACGAACTGGCTTTCCAAACACGCGAGATCAAATCCTATTACCGGGAGATCTTGCAGCGCGACATCACTGACGAGGAAACAGAAACCCTGCTTGACAGAACGGAAGGCTGGATCACCGGTCTGGTCTTTTCAGTTTATACAAATCTGGCACACTTGCCCGGGTCCGGCAAAAAAGGAAAGATAACCGGCGTAGACCTGTTTCAATACCTTGCGGATCAGGTACTAGAAAAACAATCCCAGCCCATCCAAGACTTCTTATTGAGATCATCTCTGTTCGATGAATTTAATGCAGAGTTCTGTAATCAGGTTCTAGGACAACCGGATTCTGGGAGCTGGGACGAGATGATTTCCACGCTGCAGCAAAAGAACCTTTTTATTCAACAGGTGGACGATGAAAACTCCTGGATCCGTTACCATACCTTATTCAGGGATTTTTTGAGAGCTCGTTTCCGCGATCTATATCCCCAAGTTGAAAAGAATATTCTCTCCAGATTATTAGAACTATATCGGGGATCAGAATCCTGGGAAAAAGCGTTTGAGATAGCAAGACAAACAGGAAACCCTAAATTAATGGCTGAAGTGATTGACCAGGCAAATTCCGACCTCATTCATCAAGGCCGAATGAAGCTGCTTTCTTCCTGGCTCGATTTGCTGCCAGAAGAGGGTTTTGATTTGGTGCCAAAGTTATTAATTCTCCGTGGCATATCTATAACATCTATAGGAAATCCCAAAAAAGGATTGTCCTACATAACAAATATCATTAGTCATCCATCAATTGCTAATGATCCACAATTGGAAATAAGAGCTACCTTGTGCCGGATTACTACTTATAGGATTCTCGGACATTACACAGAAGCCTTAACTGATATTGAATATGTATTCGAAAAACTAATAACAGAAGATATTAATGAAACATTGCTAGCCGAAACTAACAGAGAAGCGGCATTAGCATATTTAAATATAGGCAATTACCCAAAATCTAAAAATCATTTTGTTAATTCTCTAAATAGTTACACTAATCTTGGAGATATCAATAATCAAGCATTTGTTCATCAAGATATGGGATTATTGCTGATGGAAAATGGATTTTTTCATGAAGCAGCTCACCATTTCGAAATTGCATTAGATACATGGGAAAAATCCAATAACATTTCCCAACAATCTAATATTCTCAACAATATCGGTACTTTATCTGTATTAACTGGAAAATATAAAGAATCTGCTAAATTATTACAATCTGCTATTTCTTGCGCTAAAGCTTCCTTAAATTCACGAATTCATGCTTTTGCTATTGCTAGTCAAGGTGATCTAGCTAAATCAATCTCGCTATATGAAATTGGGTTAGAAAAATATGAACGAGCAAATACAATCTCAGAACAAATTCAAGAAGGTTATCTAATATCCTATTTAGTATTAAATAAGTCTACACTTCTCCGGTATATTGGGAAGTACGTTAGTGCAGGAGAGTTTTTGCAGGTTGCCCACACATTTATATCGCAGGGATCTTCTCGAAACGAGCTCGGAACGTGGCACCTTGAAATGGGATTCCTCCAACTAGCATTAAAAGAATATCGTACTTCACGGGAGTCCTTTTTCCATGCCGAAGAAATTTTTAAAATCATAGGGAAACCCCTTGAATTGGCAAGGGCGCAGATGGGATTGGTACTGGTTAACCACAAAATGTCAAAATCCAGATCAGTTCAGAAGCACATCAAGGATTGGATCGCCAGCCTTATGCCGCTAGAAACTTATCATCCGCTTTTGCCTGAACTGAATTTTCAGGGTCAAAAAGTTAAAGA
>JAGHAU010000189.1 GCA_021161345.1 Anaerolineales bacterium
GATATAAACAAGATCTTTGTTAGAAACCTTAGTACAAAGCGAACATTTTAGATATTGCATAATTTGGATTATAACAAAATCAAGAAGGGCGCTTTGATTATTTCAAAATTAGTTGACGTAAAAATTTTCGCGTGTTAGAATTTTTCAGCGCTAATCTGAACGTTAGCCTTTTCATCCTAAAGGAAATGGCGCAATTGTATTTTGTGAATGTTAGCTTTTCTCGTTATAATAAGCTGGCATGCACAGAAGTACTAAAAACATGCGGGTGTGGCCAAGTGGTAAGGCATTAGCTTCCCAAGCTAACATCCACGGGTTCGAATCCCGTCACCCGCTCTCAAAATAACTCCCGTTGTATTCGATAACCTGCGGGAGTTTTTTTAATTTAATGAGACGAAGTCGCCTTCTATCTCTCCCTCAGTAGACTGATTGACAACCGCTGAGGCCTGGCTTGACATGTTATACTTCACTACACACGATTATCAATTACAGGAGCGTTTTATGAAAGATTTTCTGGCAATTGCTGATTACACTCCAGAGGAAATTCAGGCCATCCTTGATCAGGCTGTTGAATTGAAAAAGGAATGGAGTGAAAAAGGTAATTCCCCCCTCTTTAAGAACAAAGTTCTGGCTATGATCTTCCAGAAACCCAGCCTGCGGACCAGGGTTTCCTTTGACATGGCCATGCGGCACATGGGCGGCGACGCCCTCTACCTTTCTCCAGCAGAAATTGGCCTGGGAAAAAGGGAATCCATCGCCGATGTGGCCCGGGTTGTCTCCGGCTACGTTGACGTGATCATGGCCCGTGTTTTTGACCATCAACATGTACTCGAACTTGCCAAATGGGCTGATATCCCGGTCATCAACGGTTTGAGCGATTACAATCACCCCTGCCAGGCCTCAGCCGACGCACTCACCATCCAGGAGAACCTGGGAAACCTGAAAAACCTTAACGTTACTTATATCGGAGACGGCAATAACGTGTCTGTCTCCTTGATGCATATCTGCGCCAAATTGGGCGCAAACTTCACCATTGCCAACCCGGAAGGGTATGGCATGGACCAGGAAGCGGTCGCGCTGGGAGAGAAATTCGCTCAGGAAAGCGGCAGCTCCATCCGCCAGCTGACAGACCCCGTTGAAGCGGTCCAGGGCGCCCAGGTCATTTACACAGACACCTGGGTCAGTATGGGCCAGGATGAGGAAGGGGCCAAGCGCAAGGCGGTCTTCCCGCCCTACCAGGTCAACCAGAAACTACTGGAAGGCGCGGATAAGGATGCTATTGTCCTGCATTGTTTGCCAGCCCACCGGGGCGAGGAAATCACTGATGAAGTGGCGGACGGACCTAATTCCCGTCTCTTCCCCCAGGCTCATAACCGCCTGCACGCTCAAAAAGCCATCCTGGTCAAATTATTAACCTGATCACCAACGATGAGGTGAACTTTATGAATATCTGCATTCCAAAAGAACGTCGCGATAATGAATACCGGGTAGGACTTACCCCGGCTGGCATTCAACTGTTGACACAGGAAGGCCATACCTGCTTTGTGGAAAAGGAAGCTGGACTGGGAAGCGGTTTTCCGGATCATACTTATCAGAAAGCCGGCGCCACTATCGTTTACAGCGGCGAGGAAATTTACGGCCGGGCAGATCTTATCCTTAAGGTGACCAGTCCTGTCAAAGAAGAATATAACTGGATGCAGGATGGCTTAACCCTGATGGGATTTCTGCATCTCTCCGCCGGATGGGCTGATAAAGTGGATGCGCTGATCGACAAAAAGATCACCGCTATCGGCTACGAGATCATCCAGGATGAGAATGGCAACCTGCCAGTGCTTAAACCCCTCAGCCAATTGACCGGCAGAATGGTGCCCCAGATCGCTGCCACTTTAGCCCAGAATAATTACGGCGGCAAAGGTTTCTCCCTTTCCGGTGTGCCCGGTATCCCTCCTGCAGATGTGGTCATCCTTGGCGGCGGAACGGTTGGGCGAAACGCAGCCCGGTCCTTCCTGGGATTAGGCGCCAATGTTCACCTGCTGGACAGCTCACTTGAAGTTTTGCAGCTTATTGATCAAGAATTTTCCAGCCGGGTGAACACCCTGGTATCTTATCCCTTTAACCTTCGCAAGGTATGTACCTTTGCAGATGTTTTTGTTGGAGCGGTCCTTGTTCCTGGGGCACGTTCACCAGTTGTAGTCTCCCGCGAAATGGTACAGTTGCTGCACAGCCATTCGATCGTGATCGACTGTTCGATCGACCAGGGTGGCTGCATCGAAACCAGCAGACCCACCAATCACAGCAACCCCACCTATCTGGAAGAAGACGTGATCCACTACTGCGTCCCCAACATGACCGGTGTCCTG
This sequence comes from Anaerolineales bacterium, assembly GCA_021161345.1. Lineage (GTDB taxonomy): Bacteria > Chloroflexota > Anaerolineae > Anaerolineales > UBA11858 > B10-G9. Next base: position 2,358 of record JAGHAU010000189.1, read on the forward strand.
GGGCGGACAGCGACCCATGCGATGAGCAATGCTACCTGGCCGTTCATCAGCCAAATCGCCGAAATTGGGATTGATAAATCCCTCAAAGAGAACCCAGCCCTTCACAGCGGAGTCTACACTGCCCAGGGAAAGATAATCAATCAAGCTTATAAACACGCCCTGGAGGGCAGGAAAGAATTATGAGTTGGCAAGATCAATATCAACAAAAAGTTTGCACTCCAGCCGAGGCTGTGAAAGCCGTTAAATCAGGCGACCGGATCTTCCTGACCGGCAACTGTTCTGTACCCAGCCAGATCCTGGCAGCTTTGGTGGACCGGGCCCAGGAACTAAAAGACGTGGAGATCGATCAGGCCTTAACTGTTGGCTCAGCTGATTATGTCGCCCCGGAAATGGAAGGCCACCTGCGGGTCAACACTATGTTCATCAGTCACAATACCCGTAAAGCCGTGCAGGAAGGACGAGCAGATTTCACACCAGTGCTGCTTTCAGAATTCCCCCTGCTCTTTAAAAACAAAGTACTGCCGGTGAATGTGGCCTTTGTGCACCTCTCCCCACCTGATGCCCACGGCTACTGCAGCTTTGGCGTGGAAGTCGGTCTCAGTAAAAGCCCTGCGGAATCCGCCGAGATCATCATCGCCGAAGTGAACGAGCAAATGCCCCGTACCCTGGGAGATACCTTTATCCACGTCAGCAATATCGATTACATTGTACCGGTGGATTATAAACTCCCGGAACTGGCCATGGGCGAAGGAAAACCCTCTGAAAAAGTGGAAAAAATCGCCAAATACATCGCCGATTTGATCCCCGATGAAGCCACCATGCAGATGGGCATTGGCGCGGTGCCGGATGCAGTTCTCAAATATTTGTACGATAAAAAAGACTTGGGCATTCACACCGAGCTGTTCTCGGATGGGGTGATAGACCTGGTGGAAGCCGGCGTGATCACCAACGCTAAAAAGACCATCCATCCGGGTAAGATCATCGCCGGTTTTGTCCTGGGCACTAAACGTCTGTATGAGTGGGTCCACAATAATCCCTTAATCGAGTTCCTGCGCACGGAATATGTCAACGATCCCTTTATCATCTCCCAGAATCACCGCATGGTCGCCATAAACTCAGCTATTGAAATTGACCTGACAGGCCAGATCTGCGCTGACAGTATCGGCACAAAGCTCTACAGCGGTGTCGGTGGGCAGCTGGACTTCATTTACGGTGCCTCCCGATCCAAGGGCGGCGTGCCGATTATTGCCCTTCCAAGCAAAGCCAAGGATTTCAGCCGGATTGTGCCTACCTTGAAGACCGGGGCTGGTGTGGTCACCACCCGCAACCATGTCCACTATATAGTCACGGAATTCGGTGTGGCGAATCTGTACGGTAAGACGATTCACGAGCGGGCTCAGGCCCTGATCAACATTGCCCATCCAGATTTTAAAGAAGAGTTAACAGAACAGGCCCGGGAATTGAACTATATTTAGATTATTACATGAGAGAAGAATAAGAGGCTATTATGGAACGCCGGGCAAAGATCATTGCCACACTCGGTCCTGCCAGTCAGGATAAAGAAGTCATCAAAAACCTGCTTAAAGCTGGTATGGATGTGGCCCGCATCAATTTCTCTCACGGCACCCATCAAGAACATGCTCAAGTGATCCAGAACCTGCGGGAGTGCACCGGGGAATTAAACCGTACGGTAACCATCCTGCAGGATCTTTCCGGTCCCAAGATCCGCACCGGGGAGATGGCAGATGGCGCCGTGGAGTTGATCGAAGGGAACCAGCTAATCCTCACGACAGAACAAGTACCGGGGACCGCGGAAATTGTCCAGGTTAACTTCCCCGAATTGCCCCAGAGCGTAAATATGGATGGGCGGATTCTACTGGATGACGGCCAGCTTGAGCTGATGGTAAAGGAGATCAAAGGTCAACAGGTTATTACCGAGGTTGTCCAGGGCGGTCCCTTAAAACCCCATAAAGGCGTTAATCTCCCGGGAGCAAATCTAAAACTCCGATCTTTAACTGATAAAGATCAAAAAGACCTTGAATTTGGGTTAAGTCAGGACATTGACGTTATTGCCTTATCTTTTGTACGCACAGCTGATGATATTACCCAGCTGAGAGATGCCATCCAGACCATCAACCCCGAGCGATCCAGGATACCTATCATTGCTAAACTTGAACATCCTGATGCCATTAAGAATATGCATGAGATCATCCATGCCGCAGACGGTGTGATGGTCGCCAGGGGCGACCTGGGCATTGAAATGCCGCCAGAAACTGTTCCTATAGTCCAAAAACAGATCATCGCCGCGGCCAACAAACACCTGAGCTTTGTGATCATAGCTACCCAGATGCTGGATTCAATGATCAGCAGCCCCCGCCCCACCAGGGCGGAAGCTTCAGACGTGGCCAATGCCGTGCTTGATGGCAGTGATGCAGTAATGCTATCAGGAGAAACCGCAATCGGGGAATTCCCTGTGAAGACCGTCGAAATGATGGCTTCCATCATTTGCCAGAGTGAAGAACACAGCGATGAATGGGGCCGGCTGAGTCTCGATATAACGGATGATTCCAGCCATGATGATGCGGTATATATCACCAGGGCAGCCCGCGAGCTGGCCCAGGACCGCGCAGTGGCTGCCGTTGCTGTTTTCACCCGCAGCGGACGAACTGCCCGTTTGATGTCCAAAGCCCGGCCCAGTGTGCCTATCCTCGCATTTACGCCTGACCTGCGCACATACCAGTATCTATCTATGTTATGGGGGACCACACCTTACCTGATCCCACACGCCGAATCAATTGAAGAAATGATCTCTCATGTGGATGCGGCTGTGATCGAAGGAACACCGGTAAAAGCTGGTCAGGAAATCGTTTTAATAGCCGGTTTCCCGATCCATAAAATGGTCGCTCCCAACCTGGCGCTGCTGCACACTGTTCAATCTAACTAGTTAACTGGCCTCTAATATTCCGTACTTAGCCCTTCCTGGAAGAAGGGTCATTTTCACCACCGGGGGCAGCAAATGAACAACCAGCCTTTTATTCGTGGTGAACCGCCAAAATCCATCTATCCCTTGCAAACCTGCCTGCCCGCTTACCGGCCCCAGGTAGTCAGCGCCTGGTTAAAACAACTCCCTACTCCTGGGGGAATCATCCTCTGCCCATTTGGCGGCTCTCCCCAGGTTGTCTTGGAAGCAGCCAGGAGTGGTTATCAAATCCTGACCCCGGTTCATAATCCGATCTTGCGATTTTTAATTGAATCTCTAGCTCATCCTCCTTCCAAAGAAGAATTAGGAAGCGCCCTGGCCAAATTAGCTTCCAGTTATAAGGGAAAAGAGCGCTTGCAGCCCTTAATTTTATCCCTATACGAAACAGATTGCCCCCTATGCGGCGGAAAAACCTCTGCCATTTCCTTTACCTGGTCCAGGATCACTCAAGAAC
>JAGHAU010000034.1 GCA_021161345.1 Anaerolineales bacterium
CAATTGTTTCGGTTATCATGTCTCAGAATCGCTGGGCTTCAGCAACTGAGATCTACTATTGGGGATTATATTTAATAACTTTTTTGGCCTTGGTGAGCTTTAGGAGCTACGGTTGGTACCTGGTTCGATAGCTGCCGGATTAATTCTTTCGCGTTTTCGTCTTTAATCCCGTTAAGATCTATCTTATCTATTATGATGTTGAAATTTAAATAGCTTATTACAAAATTTAATAGGCTTCCGTTTCTCTCAGTTTCCCCTTATTTATTGAGATGATTCCATCGTTGCATATAAAAGGACCTGTTTACCTCAAAATAAAAATTTGTCTAGTTGTGCAGTTCCTATGGTCCTCATAACCTCGTGTAGTTGAGCACGTATAAAAAAGATGCGATCCCGGAGAGTAGTAAAAGAACTGTTCTGGCATATCTAAACCATTTTGCACCAGGGACGAGCAGGAGTATGATCCATAGATCGAGAAAAATGCGAAGGTACCCCGCATGGTACTCAAGTATTTGCATCTTACTGACGATCAAAATTGCGATGATTGGAAATGCTACAACGTGCGCAATGCTGAGAGATGCCCGTGAACGGACAACCGAGATTGCCAAAAGGGCAGCAGTTATGAGAAGAACAGTGAAGCAAAGGCCCTCAAACAGTTCGATGTTGCTGAAGCCTCCACCAATTATGCTTCGGATTTTTGTGTTGATGCCAGTGAAGGGCATAGCCAAGTTTTCGTGTACACCTGTTGTTCCTTTTTGGATATAGCTATTCACAAAGAAAAACCAGGCTAGTGGAGGAATGGCGCTGAGAAGAAGATAAGAGGTAAATTTAGCTCTGCACTGAAAAAACAAAAGCCCTGCAAGAACAACAACGGTTGCAAGGTATGTTTCACGTGTGAAACAAGCTCCGGCTAGAACAACAGCTGACAAAACATAACGCCGATCCTTAAAGAGGAACAAAGCAGCTACAAATAGAAATGAACCGAACAAATCAGCAGTAGTCAAAGTGAGGCATACCCAAACGCCGGGAAAGGCTAGTATCCAAAGGGCAGAAGGGAATGGCATATCTTCTGTCATTTCCGGGTCTCTGAAAAAGGATATAAGAAGAACGAGTCCGGTTATGCAGACTATATTCAGGCCAACCAGGGTATACGGAATTATTTTTGGATTTCCAACCCCTAAGATATAGCCGGCTAGGGGGTAGCCAATACGCTTGTATCGGTATTTTGGGTTGTCAAGTGCATTGATCGTTCCGTTATCATCCAGTGTTGGATCAAGCGCGATTGTTAGAAAAAATTGACCATCATAGCCGATCTCACCTTGAGCAACCCGGACGGACTCCTTGTTGACGAAGGGTGACAGGGGCAGGACGTCTCCGATACGAAAGAACCCCGTGATCTCTCCGTCGAATGTAAGAACAAGCAACACAGTGGCGATAGCGAAAGCAAAAGCTGCCGAGATAACAGAATCCTTTATGTTTTTCGATTTCATCATTATCATGCCCGGGAAAACGTTATTATATTTATAATGTGATTTTTGTGATAAGAACTTATACGAAATTTGTTATGATAACGGTTAAGTATTGATGTGGCGCGAAGCCGAGAAAGGTTTCTGCTTGGAATTTGCTTGCAAGTCTCTCAACTGCTCAATACTAGTAGTGTACCCAATAAGGAGAAGTTTTGGCAAGAGAATAACAGTAGAGAGAAAAGACCGACCCCTGTAGATTGCAAGGAAACACTCCCGCAAGAGTAGGTTTTCGTTGAGGAAATTAATATCCCGGGGTTACGGCAGGATAACCTTAATTCTTCAGTTTTCCTATAATCTAATTATCAGGATAATAATATTCCGATATAATCAATACTATAACAAATTTCCAAGTAGAATCTTCCTCTGCGTAATAATTTTCGTTTCCTAACGGGACCGTTTATGAGAACCAATATAAATCAAGAATTGAAAAACTTAAATTTTTCAAATTCCTTCTTCTTGTGGTTTTCCACCTTATTTTTCCTGCCTCTGACGCTCTATTTCCGGTTTGTGATCGATACCTCACTCGTGATCAATAAAATTTTTAGCGCTTACAAGCAAACTGCCTGGATCCTTGGTTTGGTATTTTTTCTCTGGCTGCTCTGGAAATGGCTTTTTGATGATCGTTTAATATCAACTGGCATTGAAAAATACATCCTTGCATTCTGCCTGGTAGCCTGCATTTCAACAATATTTTCCTATAACCCCAGTTTAAGTCTAGAAAGACTGATTGATATTTCACCATATATACTCGGGATTTATTTGCTGCTCGACCTAAAACGTTTTCCAAATCTCTGGCAGGGGATTATCAACGCCTTATTGATCACAGCTGGCGTAAGTTCATTATTGATCCTAATCTCTACGTTCCCCTGGATAACGTTATACCAGATTACGCCTTCTCAAATCCTCTCCAATCCAGTCTATCTACTTAATATCCTCCCCCGTCTGCCATATTCACTTGGATTGCTTGAAAATGTTACTGCTGGGTACCTGGTGATGATCATACCTATGGGGTTTTATCAATTCTTTCAAAGCAAAAATATTTTCTGGAAAGTACTCCAGGTGATGGGTTTATTCCTCAACCTGAGTGTGCTATTACTTACTCAATCGCGGGGAGGCTTACTGGGGCTTTTTCTGATGATCTTTACCCTGGCATTATTCTACAGGAAGAACCTGGTTAGCTATATATTCAAGAATAAAATTCGGATCACACTGACTGCCGTGCCGGTTTTAACGTTTCTAGTAGGAAGCATCTTTCTCTTGTCAAAAACAAGAGGATTTAGCTTGGTTGGGAGAACATTGCTCATCCGGTATGAGATCTGGTTGGCAGCCTTTAGAATTTTCCTGGAAAGTCCCTGGTCGGGGTCCGGCCTGGGAACTTTTGGGATGAAATACATCGAATACCGTGATCCATCAGACATTGTTACCACCATAATCCACGCCCATAATGAACTCATACAAATTAGCGCCGAACTGGGCATCCTGGGAGTGATCTGTCTGATCCTGATATTCTGGCAGGTTGTTCGGATTTTGCGCCAACAACAAGAAGACTTACCCACCTATTCTTGGGTGATTTTAGCTGCCCTGGGGGGATTATTTGGCACCTTGATTACGGAAGCCCTTTTTTCCAGTCCATTGATCTTCTTATTATTCCTTTTTTACATGGTTTGGCTGATTCCCGGGGGTCACGATTACCCCTTACCCCACAAAGGCAGAATATATGGGGGTCTTTCCCTGGTTATCGTTTTGGTTGGCATCGGTTATGGATGGAATATCTGGAAAATTCAACCCTACGACCAGGCGCTGCAAGCAGCATACGAGAATAATTGGAAGGGTGCAAGCGCCGCCATGCGTACCGCTCAAAAACGCGACCCTGCCAATCCGTATTACCAGCATGCGCTCGGTTTTTTATATGGTCAGGTCGCCTGTCAAACCGGCGAGGATGTCGATCAAGCACTCTCTTATTACCAACAATCATTCGATACTTATCCTAATTGGGGAATTGATCATGCCAATGCTGGGGTTTTATATGCAATCAAGGGGGATTTAAAAAATGCGGCTCTTCAGATGGAACAAGCTGTCATTAATGATCCCCAACAATCGTTTTTCAGCTGTTTGCTGGGAGATTATTACCTTCAGCTAAATGAACCTGAGCAAGCTCTGCAATCTTACAGCCGCTGTATTGTTGGCAATCCCCAATACCTGGATTCACCATACTGGCAGGAGGATAAGAATAAAATAGCTCTCACTCAGTTAGTTATCGAGCAAGCTGAATCGCTGCTGAAGGACCGTGAAGATGAAAACATGTTACTAAATCTAGCTTCCTTATACCTCGCCAACAACGAAATAGAACTAGCGGGTCAAACTGTCCAAGAATACTTAATAGAAAATCCAGATGATCTAAATGGTAATATAATCCATATCAAGATTCTGGAATATAAAGATGACCTCTCAACTGTAGCTGGGAAGATCAAGCAGCTCTTGATTTCTTCTCCACGAAGCGTTAGTCTGTGGACCTATCAAGGAAAACTCGCGCTGGAATCGGCTGACTACAAAGAAGCAGAAAATGCTTTTACTATTGGGTACCGTTTAAGTCCCTCCTCCTATAGAGCCTGGATTCTGGGCAATCTTTATCAAGTGGAGGGAAATCTTCCAAAAGCTCAAGAATTCTACCAAAAAGCACTCAAAAAAACGCTTCCGCATTCAGGTTTTTCCCAGAACGTGGCTGGGCGTTGGCCTTTACCAGGTTTATATGTGGATTGCATGCCAAAAACTAATACATATACCGAGTATTATTACCCGGCTTATCAAGCTGCGGAACACCTGGCAGATCAGGATTGTACCCAAGCTGCCTGTATCTATCAGCAACTGTTACTGGATAATCC
>JAGHAU010000152.1 GCA_021161345.1 Anaerolineales bacterium
GCCATGCACCCTGGAGATTCAAGTATTCTTTTCGCCGCCAGCGGCAACGATGCCTATCTCACGGCGCTAAATAAACAAATTGGAGGTATATATCGGACCAACGATGGGGGGGATTCCTGGAGCCGAGTATTGGCACTTCCAAATGCCAGCGCAGTCGAGATATGCGAATCTAATCCCAATGTCGTATACGCGGGGGCGACCAGTTTTTTCTACAGGAGCGATGACGGAGGATCAACCTGGCAATTAATGAATGGAAGTCAGGGTGGGCTTGATGAATTCTGGGGTCCGGTAAATGTGGTTGCTGGTTTCCCAATTGACATGCAGTGTGACCCTGACAATGCTATGAGAATCTATGTTAATAACTATGGAGGGGGTAATTTTCTCAGTGATGATGGCGGCATAACCTGGGAAAGTGTTAGTTCCGGGTATACAGGGGCGATTATGAGTAAAGTTGTTACCGCACCAAACAACCCGGCTGTGGTCTATGGAACTGCCCGAAGTGGTATTTTTAAAAGCGTGGATGGCGGTGTTTCCTGGAATGGTTTAGGAACTGGAAAAGCCAGGGGATTGGAGGCGCTGGGCTTGGCAGTTAACCCTCGGGATGAGCAACATATTATTGCGGTCATCGCAGATGCACCCTCGCCTAAGATTTCTCTGGACGGAGGTCAAACCTGGCATGAGTCTGATTCGGAAATAAAAAATGGAGATCAATCAGGATGGGTAGCCATGGCAAATATATCCTTTTCTCCAACGACTCCAGGGGTAGTAATTGGTGTTCAGGGAGAAAATAAATGTAACGAAATCCCGGGCTGCGAAAATGGCATTGGGGTACTATATTCATCTGATAGTGGAGAAAGCTGGTCTCATTCGGACCTTCCTCGTCGGGTAGCAACGGACTTGTTTTTTGATCAATCCGGGACAGCTTATGCATCCCTCTATCCTGCAGATATTTACCGGTCGGTTGACGGTGGACAGACCTGGGATCTATTCTCGAAGGACGTTACGAGCGGTCAGAAACTTAATAATTCAGATCCAGATGGTGCAGGCCAAGTAATCAATGCACTGGCAATCGATCCCGATGACGCCTTACGAATTTTTGCGGGGTTTACACTCGGTGGAGTAAGTATCAGTACTGATGGTGGGATCACCTGGCAATCATCCTCGGCAGGCATGGTCCCAGAGTCGTCAGTTTATGATCTTGTGGTAGATAAAGCACACCCCGGCGTGGTATACGCCGCATCAAATAACAGCGGAATTTATCGTTCTTTAGATAAAGGTTTGACATGGCAAGTTTTTAATGAAGGCCTGACGATGAGAGCTAGCCAAAGTTTGTCTCTGTCCGCTGATGGAAGTATCCTCTACGTGGCTACCGAAGGTAGCGGTGTGTTTAGGCTCAGTCCTGATGGAAACCCACCGCTCAGCGTAGCTGGTGAGATCGAGGAAGATCGAGAAGAGCAGCAAGCTGAAGAAACCGAGACAGATCAATTAGCCCAGGATACATCTCAGGATACAACCCCGGTTGTTGATGATCATAACCAACCCGGTGTAAATAGCTTCAGTATGTGGCCTATTGGCTTTGTGATTGTGGTATTTCTGGGAGGGATAGTGGGTTTTACCCTGATAGCGAAAAACAGAAAGAAAACCTGATTTTACCGCCAAGACTTCGAATATCAAATGAAGACAGAGCTATTAATTAATAATATTTTGCCTGGGCTTTGATAAGTCTCTGATAGGGTGCTTAATCATTCCAGCGTGCCATTAACAAATATAGAGCAACGCCTTTACCATTTCTTGTAAAAGATAAGGGAAAGTATATGGCTGATTTATCTAGATTCTCAAGATTATCCCGGCTAGGTCAAAAAAGACCCCCGGTTATTTTGATTCTGGTCCTGATTGTATTTCTGGGCGCCTGCCAGGTGGATTCCCGCATGATCAATCCTCTACCAGGCGATATAGTGGCGAACATACCAGATGGTATGTCAACAAAAGAAGCTAAAACCCTCTCAAGTTTATACCAAATTTCCGATTTCCCCCTTTACACGATGGTATACGAAGGGAATATTCCATCCGGGGTGGAATCCTCGGCCACTCGGAGATATTTAGAAGAGCCCGCCTGGGCTTGTTCCCTTTTTGCCGCCTATGGGGAGCCGGACGAGATCTTATATGGCCGCAACTTCGATTGGGATTTCAGCCCAGCATTGCTGTTGTTCATGGACCCACCTGGAGGATATGCATCAGTTTCCATGGTGGATATCCATTATCTTGGGTTTGGAGGAGAGCAGGCTTTTGGTATAAACGGCCTGACGCTGGATGAGCAGGTTGGTTTGCTTGATGCCCCTTATATTCCGTTTGACGGAATGAACGAAAAAGGATTGGCGATTGGCATGGCTGCGGTTCCACCAGGTGGAATGGAATTGGACCCCGCCAAAGAAACGGTTGATTCGCTGATGGTGATTCTGAAGATCCTTGATGGCGCGGCCACGGTCGATGAAGCAGTTGAAATTATTAGAAGCTACAATATCGATATGGGAAATACCCCAATCCATTATCTGATTTCTGAAAAAA
>JAGHAU010000176.1 GCA_021161345.1 Anaerolineales bacterium
CAATACATGTAACGCGATTTGTAAACTACTAGGAGGAATGATATATAAAGCAGACCAATTTTGCGACTGAATAGTAATATTGCTTTTACAAATCATTTAATCGCCTTACACTTTACGCCTTACGCACGACAAAAAGGAACGGAGAAAATATGACTAATCTGAGAGATCGTTTAACAATAAACCCCTCCAAACTCGACGCTATCAACAACATCCTCCTTAACCCGGATATGGAAGTCATCAATGATTTCCTGGCGGTGGTGGAGAAATACGGCACGCCAGAGGAGATCAACGCCAAAGCCGATCAGGCTCGGGAAATGGATAACCTGCTGACCATAGTTGAGAAAACAAAACCGGAATACCTGGAAGACCTGAAATGGCTGCAGGAGAAAAAAGAAAGCGGGGTATTTATATCAATCGAGGATTACCGCAAAAAAGTCCTGGACGACAAAGCTGACAAGACCACATTCAATGATGATTTCGCCGTCACCCTGGAGATCAGCGCCTGCCAGTACTTTCCCTGGGTGCGCATGATCGCGGAAAAGGCCATAGCTGAAGGTATGTTGATGCCGGGACGTTTCATCCGGGTCCGGCGAATGAAAGAGCAGGAAGGGGATGGTGATCTGGCCGCTTTTGCCGCAGCAATGCAAATTGTAGGCGCAAGTTATGTGGAAACACTCGACACCAAGGGTACAGACGGTTCCAACATCCACCTGGGCGGCCCTGAAACGATCACTGGCTATTTTGGCGGTGTCGGACAACCCAACCAGCACGCCTTGGCATGGTTGGATGAGTATCTATACTATTACACAACCTACGGTGTTCGCCAGGTTTTGAATATCAATCCCGGTACAGTATTGCTGGGATATATGCTTCACCGCATTGGTGTGAATAACGAATTTAAGATCTCTGTATATATGGGGAACGACAATCCCTATGCCGCCCTTTGGACCTTACTGGGTGCCAAACTCTTCACACGTGATGACGGCACCACACCGTTAATTGGATTCAACTGGAGCAATTCAATAGATAATCGAACGATGGAATTAACGGCACAGTTCCGGAAGGATCTGGGTTTTGAGGATATTATCCGTTTTGAACACCACATCACAGAGACTTATAAGAGTATTGTCATTCAGCCCTACAACCGCCGTGATGAATTGATCGAGATTGCCGACCATGTGGCAAATATTTCCGCCAAACATGAAGGCGCCGATCCCGAAATCGATGAAACGAGGGAAGATCCTTCCGACAGCCTTGATTATTTCCGGGGCAAATTGGAAATCCAGGAATCTGGACATTGGGATTTCATGACCGAAAACTTCATGGACAAATTCATCGCCCTGAATAAAACAGCCTGGGCATTAACAGAAAATGGCTTATCATTCCTGGCTGCGCCTGACTTACATCGTTGATCCACAGGTCTTGATGTGAGAGAGGACTGAACAGCTAAATAAACATAGCTGTTTAATGGTACTTCAACACAGGCTAAAGATGCCTGACAGGTATTCCTAGTAAATCAAGCAGGAGGTATTTATGAAGGTGATCTCATCTGGCAAAGGGGTAATGCTGCAGCCTCCTGATCTGAATGACTTCCGGGAGCACAATCGCACCAAACCTCGTGGATTGATAGATAAACGCATGACTGAAAAGCAAGCTGTTGCCAAATTCGTCAACGACGGCGATTATATTGGTACAGAGCTGTACGGCACTGTGCGCTGTCCTCAGTCATTAATGAATGAAGTGATCCGCCAGGGGAAAAAAGAGCTCCGCGTGGCCGGCCAGGGAGTATATGAACTGGATCTTCTACTGGGCGCCGGATTAGTGAAAGCTCTGGACCATACCTATATCGGCATGGAGGTTTACGGAATTTCCAACTGCCTGCGCAGAGAAGTGGAAAGCGGACGGGTAGAACATTGCGTGGAATGGAGCAATGCCGCCATTGCCTGGCGTTTTAAAGCCACTGCAATGGGTGTGCCTTTTTTGCCCACCAGATCTATGCTGGGAACAGATACACTGAAATACAGCGCAGCCAAAGTTGTGGAGGATCCCTTCACTGGCGATCCCATTGCCCTTCTGCCGGCGTTGATCCTGGATGTGGGATTGATCCATGTCCACCGGGCAGACAAATACGGAAACTGCCAGATCGATGGCATCAGCGGTTTTGCCTTTGAGATGGCACGGGCTTCCAAACGGCTATTGATCAGCACCGAAGAAATCATCTCGACAGATGAGATCCGCCGTCAGCCCGACCGGACCATCATTCCTTACTACCTGGTCGATGCTGTGATCGAAGCTCCCTTCGGATCCCATCCGGGGGAAATGTGTTACGTTTATGAGCGAGATGAACCCCATATCAAATCATGGGTAGAGGCTTCCAAGGACCCGGAAACAACCCGGGCTTATCTTCAGAAATACATTTACGATCTGAAAGACCACCAGGAATATCTAGACCTGATTGGCAGCCAACGTCTGCAGGAATTAAAAGATATGGTGCCGGAGGTTTCCTCATGACCGAATCAACCTACAACCCCAACGAGTTGATGATCTGTTCTGCTTCCAGGTTAATGGAGGACAATTCCACTGTTTTCATCGGCACTGGAATTCCCATGCTGGCTGGCGCTTTGGCACAAAAAATGCATGCTCCTAATTTAATATGCATTTTTGAGTTTGGCGGGACGGGCGCCATCCTGGAGGAACTCCCGCTCGCTGTAGGCGAACGGCGGACCTTCCATAAAGCCCTGGCTGCCTCCGGGATCCTGGACATCGTCGAAACCGCCCAGCGAGGCTTTGTCGATTATGGTTTTTTGGGAGGAGCCCAGATCGATCCTTACGGCAATCTCAACTCAACCGTGATTGGCGACCACGATCACCCAAAAGTCCGCCTGCCTGGCAGCGGTGGAGGAAATGACGTTGGCTCCCATTGCTGGAGAACGATTGCGATCATGAAACATGACAAACTGCGATTTATGGAAAAAGTGGATTTCATCACCACCCCGGGTTATCTTACAGGGCTAGGAGCCAGAGAGGAAGCAGGGCTACCTCCCAACACCGGTCCCTACAGGGTTGTCACAACTCTCGGGATCCTTGGATATGATGATAAAAGCAAACGAATGAAACTATTGTCGATCCAGCCCGGCACCAGCGTTGACCAGGTCCTGGAGAACACCGGGTTTGATCTTTTGGTGGCGGATGAGATCACAGAGAACCCTCCTCCAAGCACTAAGGAGCTGCGGATCTTAAGGGAAGAAGTGGACAAAGACAGGTTTTATATTTAGAACGCAGGGAACAATCCTCATAATTGAATAGGTGTATAATTGGTAAGTTCAGAGGATAAAACCTAAACAAACACATATGAAAGAAAAAAAAGCCGTCCAGGAAGCATTCACTGAACTATCCTCTCACTATGAGGAGGCAATTGATGGTGAACTCAACCTCTTCTGGGGTTGGAGCTATCATAAATTCCTGGAAGAGCTTGTAAACCAGACAACTTTCCAGAAGAATCAGAAGATTCTGGACATCGCAACAGGCACCCTGGTCCTTCCCAGAAAGATACTTGAACAAAAAGTGCCCGGCATCCAGATTACCGGGCTTGATATCACCGAATCCATGCTCAGGCAGGGCCAAAAGAAGCTAAAAGCCGAAGGTATAGATTCAGCCATTGACCTGACCTGTGCTGACGCTATGGCCCTGCCATATTCTGATGGATCATTTGATATTGTTGTATCCGGCCTGGCCTCCCATCATATGAATATTCCACTCATGCTCTCAGAGATGAAGCGGGTTTTAAAACCTGATGGATTATTATCGGTCATTGATGTGGGTACATCTCCGTTCTGGGATCTACCTATTGTAAAAGGTATAGCAAGAGTAGTGGCGTATATTTATTTCCTTATGAAAGAAAATCCGGTCCGAGCCTGGGCCGAGGCACTTGCCATGAGCAATTTGAGGACTCCCGAGGGATGGGAAGAGGATTTACAAAAAGCAGGATTCATTGGTATCAGGATAGTAAAATTATCTTCAAAATATAAATGGATACCAGAACCATTATCAATACAATCACAACAAAATGGGAGGAATAATGACTGATTTTAATACCCTACTCGAACAAGGACGTCAGAAAGAAATTTGGATGAGATATTTGGGCTTCCTTGATTTGAGCATTGATGAATTCATGGAAATTCAGGAACGCCTCCTCCTGGAACAAATCGATCTGTTAGGCAAGAGTATGATGGGCAGGATGTTGATGGGAGATGTGGTTCCCAAGAATGTAAACGAGTTCCGGGAAATAGTCCCTCTTTCTACATATAAGGGTTATCAAGAATACCTGGAACCAAAAAGGACTGATGTTCTCCCTCGCGAACCTGTTACCTGGGCTCATACCTCAGGTAGAAGTGGTGATTTTAGGTTTAAATGGGCCCCATATTCCA
>JAGHAU010000150.1 GCA_021161345.1 Anaerolineales bacterium
AAGTTATTTTAACGAGACAGTGGAGCATTTAAAATCCGGCGGTATGGCGCTTACCGCAGTAGATCGGCCTGTCCTCACCAGGAAATATAAACACCAGGTGACTTTTTTTGGAAAACCAAGCTCTCTGCCGGTCGGTTATATCTCGCTGGCCCTGGCCGCAAATGTTCCGATCATTATCATATCCACGTTCATGACGGCAGAAGGTCTTTACGACTTCAGATTTTCAGAGAAGATCTATCTGAAAAAGTATCAGAATAAATTGGACAATATGATGCTCAACGGCGAAATCGTACTAAAGAAAATTGAGGAAATGATCAAGCACACTCCTGAACAGTGGTTGATGTATTATCCGGTCTGGCCAGATCAAGTAAACGGAGAGTTATAATCATCGATAGACTGACATTGCAATTATTCCTTACAAGTTTCATCGGCTGCTATTTTTATGCAAGGACCGTTATTCAAATTCCGGCGATTCTGATTGAACAAGGACCAAAAATATGGCAAATATCATAACAGTGGCTAGATTTCCACTTCTTTTTATTTCCCTGGGCATTCTTTATTACGGAAACCAGACATTGATGTTTTGGAATGTCTTTCTCATATTAATTATTTTTAATTTAGACAGCCTGGATGGGTGGGTTGCCAGGAAGCTGAATGAGACATCTCTGCTTGGTAGTGTATTGGATATTGCGACTGACAGAACATTGGAATACGTTCTCTGGGTTGCATATGCTCATATGGGGCTGATTCCAGTCCTGGTACCAATCATCGTAATAATCCGCGGAACCTCTGTGGATGCGGTCCGATCAGTTCGAATGAAAAGCGACCTGAGCGCATTCGACCAGATCCAGTCACCCCTTAACAAATTTCTGGTCAGTTCACGATTTATGCGGGCTTTCTATGGAGCAGCAAAAGGGGCAGCTGCTTCTTTCCTTACCTTGGCTTTGGCACTCCAATCCAGCTCAGGTCCATGGCCAAATTTCGTTTACCAAACCGGCTTGATCTTTACCTGGATCAGCGTCTTTTTGTGCGTTGTTCGCGGACTGCCTGTTTTGATTGAAGGAATAAAAGAAATTCAGACCACTTCAATCTAACTATTCATATACACAGAATTACATGGTTAGAAATAATGCACAAAATTCTGAACAGTAAATTATCTGTACGATTATCAATCTTGATCGGAAAACACATGCCCCGCAAAATGGGAGCCTGGATAATTAAAGCTTTCAGCTCCATTTTGGGTTCATCGAAAAACCTGGACCTCACCATCGCGGTCCGCAGCAACCAAAATGTTGTCAGTGGTGGAACTCTCTCAGACCGCGAGCTGGTGCAGAGGACCAAACAGGTTATATCCCATGCAGGTCATTGTTTTTTCAACTTATATCACTACTACGATAATCCAGAAAAATTGGATATTATTGCTCCCTGGTCCGAGTCAATGACTGCATTTGTAAATTACTCACAGGAAGACCAGGGCTATCTGGTTGTTGCCCCTCATCTAAGTAATTTTGACCTGGTAATGGCCCGCCTTGTTCAGGGTGGATTTGTAGGTAAAATTTTATCTTATCCAAACCCGGGCAGCGGTTATCAACTGCAGAACGAGATCCGCGAATCGTTTGGTTTGGATGTCGTTCCCCTTGGAGATTCAAGCCTGGAAGCTGAGATTGTGGAATATCTAAAAGCGGGAGGACTTGTGGCAACCGGTGTGGATCGCCCGGTTCCGACTCGCAAAAAAAGGCATTATGCAGAATTCTTTGGAAGACCCAGTCCTCTTCCCCTGGGCTATATAACCACTGCGCTGGCAGCAGATGTACCTATCATCGTAGTCGCAGCATTCATGGGTCTTGACGGTAAGTATGGTCTGCGAATTTCCAAGCCGATCACCCTCAATAAATATAAAAATAAACTGGATGACATTATCCATAATGCAGAACGTGTTTTAAAGAAAGTTGAAGAATTCATTAAACTCTCACCAGAACAATGGTTAATGTATTATCCTGTCTGGCCTGATCAGATGAATGGGAAATCATGATCTATTACATACTGGGATTGACTCTTATCGTAATCGGTTGTTCCCACTTCTTGGGTGTGGCGGATCGGGTTGAACCAGAAATTGTCCTGTATGTCCAAAACAAATTCAAAAACAATCCCCTGCTGGTATTTTTCAAAGAAATCTGGTTTTTTGGCAGGACTTCATTTACATTGATCATGCTGATATTCCTGACCTGTTTCGACTGGAAAATGGGATCGGTTGCTTCTGGAGTATTTTTTGTGGCCGTTGGAATTGAGCACTTTGTAAAAAAACTCTCCAATCGCGAACGGCCGTATATCTCACATCCAGCGATTGTCATGCTTCAGCCGCTTGAACCAACAGATTCTTCCTTCCCCAGCGGTGATTCTCTACGGATCTGGTACCTGGCCTTGATAGTGCCGGCTGCTCTAGGAGACAGCACATTATTCCTTACCACAGCCATATCCCTGGCTATTCTGGTCACACTGGGCAGGATAGTAATGGGAGTCCATTATTTTACAGATACCCTGGCAGGCGCAGGCCTGGGAATCCTGAGTGCGGGCACTACGATCTGGTTTTGGATTCAAATGAACATCTTCTGATAGATTTCAACTCAAGAGGAGTGAGATATGAATTTTGAACAACTAATCCAAAAGAGATACAGCTGCAGGAATTATTCGCCTGATCCTATCGAAGATGAAATATTTTCCAAGGTATTGGAAGCTGCCCGGCTGGCGCCAACAGCAGCCAACCGACAACCTTTTCAGATCATCATCATCAAAACGAAGAATAATGAAGATCAGCTGATGGGTATTTATCACCGTGATTGGTTTGTACAGCCTCCGATTGTTCTTTGTGTATGCAGCGAGCCCGATCAAGGCTGGATGCGAAAGAAATATGATAATCAGAGCTATGCGGCAGTTGATGCCGCAATTGTTGTTGACCACATTACTCTTCAGGCAGCTGATCTGGGCCTGGGCACATGCTGGATCGGAGACTTCAACCCCCAGGCTGCCAGGGACTTCCTGAACCTCCCAGACGATGTGGAACCAATCGCCTTTACCCCGCTTGGCTATCCGCTTGATGAACCTGAGCCTAAGACCAGAAAAGCGCTGGAGGACCTTATCCGGCACGATACATGGTGATATAAATATAGAGAGAACAGGAGCAGAAATGAACAAGTTCTTCCAGAACATCACCAGTCTTTTTAAACCTACTGAGCTATTGCCTGCAGGTGTCTATCAGTATCAGACTCCTGCAGATGCTGAGCTTCAATACCGCCTTCACCTCCGGGTGGCCGATGATGGTCAAGGTTTAATGATCATTAACGCCTCTACAATATTGCACCTCAATCAGACGGCAGCTGAATATGCCTATCACCTGATCCGGGAAACTCCCCTCGAGGAGGCAGCCGGGATTCTATCTAAGCGCTACCAAATTAACCGGGCTGATGCCAGACGGGATTTTATCGAAATCTCCCAAAAGATCATGACATTGCTGGAAGTTCCGGACCTTGACCCTGTCAGCTTCCTGGAATTCTCCAGGGATGATCCTTATAGCATTAAACCATCTGCTCCTTACCGGCTGGATTGCGCAATTACTTACAAACTTACCCAAAAAAGCACAGCTGATCTGGCACCAATCCGCAGGGTTGACCGAGAATTAACCACAGACGAATGGCTTTCCATTATTGACAGATCCTGGAAAGCCGGGATACCCCATCTGATCTTCACGGGTGGCGAGCCTACTTTGCGAGATGATTTGATCACATTATTATCTCAGGCAGAGAAAAATGGTCAGGTGACAGGTTTGCTATCAAATGGATATCGGTTCAATGATCAGGAATTCAGAAACGAAATCCTCCAAAGCGGATTAGATCATCTTATATTTGTGCTTTCACCCTCCGATAAAGACTCCTGGGATGCGTTAAAAACTATCCTCGCCGAAGATCTTTTTACCACTGTACATATTACGATCAATCCTGAGATTACGTCCCATCTCCCACAGATCATTCAGAACTGCAAAGAATTGGGCGCCAATGCGATCTCCCTGTCCAGCAGCGATCCAACCAATAAGACCTTAACCCAGGCTCTGGCAGGAGCTCAAAATTTGGTTGCCGATGCAGATCTGCCGCTCAAATGGGATCTTCCGGTTCCATATTCTGCTCACAACCCAATTTCTATCGAAATCGAGAGCAGCCAGAATCCCGTCACCGGAGCGGGAAAAGCCTGGTTCTACGTCGAACCAGATGGCGATGTTCTCCCAGGTCAGGGTATTAACCAGGTTCGTGGAAATTTGCTCAGGGACGATTGGAGCAAAATCTGGCAGGATAAATCTAAAGAGTAAAAACTGATGCCGCTTTCACTTCAGGATTGGCACGCTCGATACCAGGTACAAGCGCAATGGACCAGAGCCCTGCGCACCTATTTTTTCGAACTTCTGAAAACACATCCCCAGGAAAGAATCCTCGATATGGGCTGTGGAACTGGCGCTTTGCTTCCTGATCTGCAAGCTCTCTCCCCAGCTGAGATCTATGGCGCCGATATCAATCTTAAAAATCTGAGTTTGGCTAAAAAGGGAAGTCCTGATACTCATTTGATCGGCACAGACGTTTTCCACCTCCCGTTTCCGAACGATTCTTTTGACCTGGTTTTATGCCATTATTTTCTGTTGTGGACCGGAATCCCTTCTGCGGCATTGAAAGAGATGCGCAGGGTCACAACCGATAGTGGCTATGTGGTTGCATTCGCTGAACCTGATTATGGCGGCAGGATCGATTACCCACCTGAATTCATCAAGATCCGTGACTATCAGATCTCTGGCTTAATTAACGCAGGTGCAGATCCCCGGATGGGCAGGACCCTAAAGGCTTTATTTTCTTCCGGAGGATTTTCAGATATCGTCTGCGGTGTGTATGAAGGCTTATGGCAAAAGGATACTTCTCCAGCTAATATGGACTCTGAATGGAGAGTCCTCGAAGAAGATCTGTCGGGAATCTTATCCAGAAAGGAAATCGCTGTTCTTAAGAAACACGAAATGAAGGCCCTCGAAAAGGGAACCAGGCTACTCTACGTTCCGACTTTCTACTGTTGGGGGAAAGTAAGTAAATCAGATTGAGAACGAGCGTCATTTATCTATATTAAAAGACTACCCTAATTTCAAGTGTATAATAACTCCACTATCTGATCATATTTAATATTGCCAACAAAGCTTTAAGGATGATTTAATGGAACTTACCCACTTATCAGATCGTTTTCAAGCAGCACTGAACCTGGCTTTTGAGCTTCACCAAAACCAGATCCGTAAAGGTTCACAGGTACCTTACTTTTCTCACCTGATGGGTGTCTCAACCCTTGTGCTAGAAAATGGTGGAACTGAAAATGAGGCCATTGCCGCTTTGCTGCATGATGCCGTGGAAGATCAGGGTGGTTTACCAACACTCGAAAGGATAAAAGCAGAATTCGGGGATGAAGTAGCTGATATCGTCGATGGCTGCACTGATGCCTATACTCATCCTAAAACTGATTGGAAAGAAAGAAAAATCAATTATCTGGAAAGGTTAAAAACGGCTTCCAACTCCGTAGTGCTGGTCTCCTTATCCGATAAAGTCCACAACTCCAGATCCATTTTACGTGATCTGCAAAAAGAGGGTGATACGATCTGGGACTGGTTCAAAGGTAAAAAATCCGGAACTTTATGGTACTACCAATCCCTGGCCAATATCTTTGACAAATCCTCCTACCCCTTTTTGAAACAGGAGCTAAGACAACTTGTTGAGGAACTCATCACCCTGGCAAATCTACAGGAGACTGGCTTATGATATCGGAATCATTAACGCTGAATAGGTACCAAAGCCTGGCAAATCGCTCCTCAGGAGCTGGAGGTGAAGGTGACCAGCGCCTGGTGGTCTCCGCCCTGGGACTGGCAGGAGAGGCAGGAGAATTTGCAAATTTAGTTAAGAAAATGACTGCCCACGGCCATCCCTTTGATCCGGAATCCCTCAAAGATGAGCTGGGGGATGTTCTTTGGTACCTTGCTGAAGCTGCCACAGCAGTTGGCCTCAACCTGGAAGATATCGCTTCCCAAAATGTAGATAAACTTATCAAACGCTACCCGGAAGGCTTCAGCGAAGAACACAGCATCAATCGACCGGATTAAATACAAAGGGGCTGTCCCAAAAGTAATTGGCACAGCCCCTGAAAATTTAATATAATGGGGGTATGAAAGAACAACAATTCAAACCCTACACACCGAAACAAGCCATGCTGATGCCCGCTAATCTGGATGAGATGATCCCGGAAGGACACCTGGTGCGCGTGGTAGATGAAATGATAGACCTGCTGGATATCGCTCCCTTGAAGCGTC
>JAGHAU010000200.1 GCA_021161345.1 Anaerolineales bacterium
TCCAGGGCAGACCTGGAGGATCTTTACCAGCCCTATAAGCCCAAAAGAAAAACCCGGGCGAGCAGCGCCCGAGATAATGGATTAGAACCTCTGGCGAAGTTGATCCTGGGGCAGAAACAAGCGCCGGCCCCCCTGGAAGAAATTGCAGGTCCGTATATTAATGATCAAGTCTCCACAGTGGAGGATGCCTGGCAGGGTGCCCGGGATATTGCCGCAGAGACCATCAGCGATCACCCTCGGATCAGACAACAGCTCCGGAAAAAAGCCCTCCAGAACAGCCTGATATCAACTGCGAGAAAAAAAGGGGGGGAAGACCAAAGGCAGGTCTACCAGGATTATTACCAGTTTGAGATCCAGTCTAATCGCATACGCCCTCATCAAACCCTGGCCATAAACCGGGCAGAAGAACAGGGAATCCTGACCGTTAAACTCTCGCTTCCAGATAAATTTTGGGAACCATTGATTCGGAATCAGTTTTCCCCGGATCCCGCATCGCCTTTCTCTGCTGAACTAAAGCTGTGTATTGCTGATGCTGCCTCTAGATTATTGCTTCCGGCCATATTTCGAGATGTCCGTCGGACCTTGACGGAAAAAGCAGAAGATCGAGCCCTGCAAATATTTTCCAAGAATTTGCGAGCGCTGCTGCTGCAACCCCCTCTGGCAGGATATACTATTATGGGGCTGGATCCGGGCTACAGGACCGGATGTAAGGTGGCAGTTGTGGACCCAACCGGAAAAGTCCTGGATACAGGGACGATCTTTCCAGTTCCTCCCCGCAGCCAGGTAGAACAAGCCCGGAATTACCTGATCAAGAATATTCAGAAATGGAAAATATCCTTGATCGTGATAGGAAATGGAACAGCCTCACGCGAGACGGAGTTATTTGTCGCGGATGTTATTAAGGATTTGGAAGGCGTGAATTATCTGATCACCAGCGAAGCTGGAGCAAGTGTATACAGCGCCAGCAAGCTGGCAGGCAGGGAACTTCCGGATATGGATGTCACCTTCAGGGGCGCAGTGTCAATCGCTCGCCGGGTCCAGGATCCACTCGCCGAGCTGGTTAAGATCGATCCCCAATCTCTCGGGGTTGGCATGTATCAGCACGATGTTAATCAGACAAAATTGAAAGAAAAATTGGCCCAGGTTGTTGAAAGCGTGGTAAATCAGGTTGGGGTCGAGATCAACACAGCCTCCCCCTCATTGTTATCTTTTATCTCGGGCATCGGTCCAGGTTTGGCAAAAAGGATCGTAGCCTATCGGGATCAAGCTGGGAATTTTACGAACAGGGAAAATTTACGGGATGTTCCCGGCATGGGTGAAAAAACCTATCAGCAGGCAGCCGGGTTCCTGCGCGTCAGGGAGGGAGATAATCCACTGGACTCAACTGCAATCCATCCAGAAAGCTATTCTGCGGCAGAGCAGGTCATTAATCAGGCCGGCATCGATTTGAACGAAAAGCCCCAATCAAAACAGAGCGCCCTGGTCAGGCTAAGTGAAAAGAATATAGCAGAGGATCTGGCAGCTTCCTTAAAGATCGGGGTCCCAACCCTGGTGGATATATTTAAGCAGCTGGTTCAGCCCGGGCGCGACCCGCGGGAAGATTTACCCAAACCTTTCCTGCGCAAGGATGTTCTAACTGAGAAAGATCTGGTTGAAGGCATGGAACTGCAGGGAACGGTGCAGAATGTAGTTGAGTTCGGTGCTTTTATTGACCTGGGAGTAAAAAATGCTGGCTTATTGCATCGATCGAAGATACCGGCGGGAGTGGACCTCAACCTGGGTGATATTATCCGGGTTACTATTCAGCAAGTGGATCTGGAGCGGGGGAGGATCAGTTTGGGATGGGCTGGGAGTTGATAAACTCAAGAGGGTAGCCCGGTTAAAATATTAGAATCGTAATTAGTATCTAGCACCTTATCGAACCAGAACCCCGGATAAAAAGGAAATCCATTATGGCAGAGAAAAGATCTTTCAAAGACGTTGGAAAGAATAAGGATGTTTTTTCTGTAGGTCTGATCGGGTATGGGGGCATTGGTAAATTTCACACTGCGAACTGGCGCAATCTCAACCTGTATTATCCTGATCTTCCAAAAACCATTCACTTGAAAGGAGCGGCTGCTCTATCCCAGGAGTCTGCGAACCTTGCTGTAAACGAAGGCGGGTTTGAATATGGAACTATTGATTATCAAAGGGTATTGGATGACCCAGAAATTATTCTGATCGATATATGCACACCGAATAATACTCATTATGAGATCTTCCAGGCAGCCCTGGCTGCAGGAAAACATATCTATATAGAAAAACCCCTGGCGCTGAATCTGGATCAAGCCCGCCAGATGCTTGAGTTATCAAGGTCTTCCGATAGGGTAATCCAGATAGCATTTAATTTTCGCTTCATCCCCGCAGTTATGAAGGCGAAGGAGTTGATAGATAAAGGTTTTGTGGGTAAAGTGTTGAACTTCCGGGCCCAGTACTTTCATTCCAGTTATCTCAATCCAGATAAACTCATGTCTTGGCGATTAACCCAGGATGCTTCTGGGGGAGGAGCTCTGGTGGATCTGGGGACGCATATCATTGATATGATGCTCTATCTGGCAGGCCCCTTCAAACGAGTTGTCGCCCAGACTAAAACCTTCATTGATCAAAGGCCCTCAGCCACAGATAACAAGACACTAGAGACAGTATTGGTGGACGATCATGCCCACTTGCTGGTGGAATTAAAAAATGGCGGAGTCGGAATCATCGAAACCTCTCGAATTGCCGGAGGTTCAACAGATGATCTGAACTTCGAAATTTACGGCACAAAAGGGTCTTTGAAATTTAGCTTCATGGATTCTGGATGGCTCTATGTATATGATGCGGGAGATGCTCGTAATCCCCTGGGAGGGGAGCATGGTTTTAAACAGATTCAAACCTTGCATGAATATCCAGGCAACAAGATTCCAGGAGGAAGAAGTCTGGTGAACTTCCTGGATACCCATGCCAATTCCCAGTACCAGGCAGTTCGTGCTGTCCTTGGTTTGCAGCCGCCCAGCCCAACAGTCCAGGAAGGTGTTAATGTGCAGCGGATCCTGGATGCCAGCTACCGGTCAGCGCTGGAAGAGCACTGGATAGATATTTTATAGATTTTAAGGAGACCCAGAAGATTGAGTGATTGTTGTTAGTCGTGGGGTCCTCTAGAAACCCTGGAGGGCTTTAGTCAAATATAAAACACCTGCCGGGTTTTCCGAGCAGGTGTTTCTGATTATATGATGTGATTTTCAATTAGGCGTGGATAGCTTCCCCAGTGACTGCCTTGGCAGCTTCATGAAGAACTTCGCTGAGGGTGGGATGGGCGTGGATATTATGTCCGATTTCAGCGGTTGTGAGCTCGTTGGCCTGTGCCAGGGTCAGTTCAGATAGCAGCTCGGTTACTTCCGGACCGATCATATGAGCGCCCAGGATCTCCCCGTATTTTTTATCAACAATAATCTTCACCCAACCGGCATAATCATTTAATCCAAGAGCTTTCCCGTTAGCCTGGAAATTGAATTTTCCGACTGCGACTTCATAACCAGCACTTTTAGCTTGGTCCTCAGTCATCCCGAATGAAGCTACCTGGGGATGGCAGTAGGTTGCTTTCGGCATATTCTGGTAATTCAGTTTTTTGGTTGATTTTCCGGCGATAGCTTCGGCACATACCATGCCCATAGCCATGCCGGCGTGCGCCAGCATCAACTTACCGGTCACGTCGCCAATAGCCCAGATACCCGGAATATTGGTGGCCATACGGTCATCTATCTCAACGAAACCTCGTCGGTCCAATACAACTCCGGTCTTATCGAGTCCCACGTTATCTGTGTTGGGTACAAAACTGGCTGCCAGCAACACCTGGTGAGCAGAGATCTTCTCCTCTCCCTCGGGGCCCTCAACAGTCACGGCCAGTTTTGTTTTGAGTTTTTCCACGCAGGTGACCTTGCTCTTCGTGAGGGTTTTAATTCCCAACTTATTGATGGCTTTTTCCAGTTCCGCGCTGACTTCTCGATCCTCATTGGGCGTGATCCGATCCATCATTTCAACCAGGGTGACTGGAACACCATAGCTATTCCAGATGGTGGCAAACTCCACGCCAATCGCTCCGGCACCGACGATCACTACTGATTTTGGCAGGGTTTCCTGGAGAATGGCTTCTTTGTAGGTCACAATCTGTTTGCCATCCACTTCCATCCCGGGAATGATAAATGGCCGGGCGCCGGTGGCAATGATTATATTATCAGCTTGAATTTGTTCTTCTCCCTCAGACCCGGTTACTTTCAGAGTGTTGGCGTCGACAAATTCCGCGCTTCCGGTGAAGAAGCTGATCTTGTTTTTCTTCAACAGGAATTCAACCCCTTTGGTTAAGCGCTTGGAGACCCGTCGGCTTCTTTTCACTGCCGCCGCATAGTCCAGCTGCAGGTTGTCAAAGGATATCCCGAAATCCTTGGCTTTTTTGGTGAGGGTGTATGCAAGGTCGGCATTTTTCAACAAACTCTTTGAGGGTATACAGCCGACGTTCAAACAGACGCCGCCCAGATATTCCTTTTCAACCACAGCTACCTGCAGTCCTAGTTGGGCAGCGCGGATCGCTGATACGTATCCAGCAGGTCCTGCCCCAATGACAATTACATCAAAATTACTCATAACAAACCTTTTTCTAAATCTGCTCTCAGGATAGTGATTTCTTAATCCTCAAAGGGGAACTTGTGCCCCCATTGATCCCGGAATGTGTCGAGGGTCTTCATGATGCTGATGGTTTCATTAAGCGGCATAATATCAGACTCGGTTTTACCGGCTTTAATACAGTTCATCACTTCCATGGCTTCATACTCATAACCATTATATCCACCAAGTGGTAAGGTGATCAACTCGGGTTCTTTACCTTGGAGATACAGGGTCATGGTCTCTGGTTTATACCAGGGGGAATGGATCACGATCTTGCCCTTTTCGCCAAATAGTATCGCGTCTTTTTCATCATAGGAGATCTGGGAGGACATCAGACTGGCCAATTGCCCTTCTTTGTATCTCAGCACCAGGGCAACCTGGTAATCCGCGCCGCTTTCTCCAATTGTGGCGAGGCCGGTGACAGCCTCGGGTTCACCAAAGAGACTGGATGACCAGGAAACCCCATAAGAAGCGGTATCCAACAAAACACTGGCTCCTAGGTTAATGTCAAAGAAGCGGTTGTTAAGATCAAAGGGAGCCGTAGCAAGGAAATTAACGGTGACTCCGTTAACCTTTCCAAGAACTTCATCGGCCAGTAATTCACGGATCCTCACGTGGATAGGGAAGAACCGAGTCCACATCGCCTCCATCAGAAATAAGTTCTTCTCACGGGCTAGGTCGACCATCTCCTGGGCTTCCTTAACATTGATGGTAAAAGCCTTTTCACATAACACGTGTTTGCCGTGATTGAGAGCCATACTGGCATCGCGCAGGTGATAGACACCAGGTGTGCCGATATAAATGATATCGATATCGGGATCCTTGGCAACGTCCTCGTAGCTGGTATAGCGTCTGGGAATGTTAAATTTATCACCCAATGCATCTGCTGTTTCCTGATTTCTTGATCCCACAGCAAGCAGTTCAGCGTGTTCTGGAATGTTGTTCAGGGCTTGTGCAAAACGGGTAGTGATCTTCCCGGTTCCCAGCACACCACATTTTATTTTTCCTACCATCATTTCCTCCAATTCCTGATCTAATGATTATTCCTTGTCAAAATTAATTCCTTCTTCTGCCCAAACGATCTTACCTTCTTTTTCCCGGCGGGCCGGGATGACGCATAAAAATCCCAGCGGCCCCTTGCCAGTATTGGTTATCTTGTGCAGGGCGTCTGGTGGTATATGTATAATGTCTCCCCGTGAAATAGCGTGGGTCTCATCCCCCAGCAAGACTTCACCGGCACCTTGCAGAATCATGATCCCATGGTCATAGGGGTGTTGTTCTTTGTTTGAATGGCCGCCGGCCTCAATTTGATAATACCGGAACGCGAAGTTTTCCGCGCCTTCTTTTTTACCGATCATATAGGCTTCTGAGACTTGATTATCGGGTTCGTTTTTATACAGCCGTGACCGGGTGCCTTCCCAAGTAAAGATGTGTTCCCAGTCACCCGTAAATTTATGAATTGTTCCAGTCATCTATTCTTCCTCATTTAATATTTCTGAGTCGAAGATATCCGCTATTTTATCGAGGCAATTTCGCGATGTGAGATCGAGGCTGAGTGGGGTGATGGAGACAAAACCCTCTGCCAGGGCGTACGCGTCAGTATTCTTTTGGGAGTATTTACCTTTGCTGGGCACATGAGAAACGCTGGCCTTGGTCCCGAGCAAATTTTCCCGTTGGATAATAGTGGGTTGGTAATAGACCAGCTTGTCTTGCCTGGTGATCACCATCCGGGTATCAATTGACGCTCCCAGGGGAATTTCGAGCTTCAACACATCAGCATCCACGGGCATGTTGTTCTTTAACATCACCGCGGCGATCAGGCGTATAAAATGGATGGCCGCGGAAAAATCCACATCAGTGCTGTAAGTGTGATAATCAATACTGGCGATTTCCTGTGAGACGGCCAGGGTGGGAATCCCTTTTTCTGCCGCTTCAAGTGCGGCCCCAATGGTCCCGGAAACGGTCACACAGCTTCCTACGTTCTCTCCGTAGTTTATACCGGAAATAACCAGGCCAATCTCTCGATCAGCGATCTCTGACACTCCATGGACCACAGAAAGTGCAGGGGTTGCTTTAACGCTGTAGCCCGGCCATTTTTTATCATGGTAGTGCACGGTGGTTTCCGTGATCGTTCCATCGGCGCCATATTGCTGGGACCTGCTTCGTCCCATCGAGGTTTGTTGTTCCTCGGGAGCAACAATCAGCAATTCTCCTAGTGGATCGAGTGCTTCGGCCGCAGCCGCCAGGCCTGGGGAGTGAATGCCATCATCGTTCGAGAGCAATATTAAAGGTCTCATGGACCGTATACCTCTTTTAAGGCTTGGTGAAGGGAACTGATGTCATCAAAGATGAAACTGGGTTTAATGTCTTTCTGACTGATCTCTTTTTTGGACGTTACGCCAGTCAGCACTGCTACAGATTGAATATCAAGCAGATTTGCGCCCAGGATATCCGTTTCAAGCCTATCACCCACCATCAGCGTTTCACCCGGTTGGGCATTAAGTGCTTTTAGAGCGGTATGAAATATCGCCGGTTGTGGTTTGCCAACCACAAAAGGCTCTATCCCAGATGCATAATGTAGGGCGCCTATCACCATGCCGGTTCCCGGGTTAATGCCTTCCGGGGTTGGAAAGGATCCGTCTGTGTTGGTTGCGATAAAGGCGGCACCGTTTTTGATCAAACGCATGGCTATTGTTATCTTTTGGAGATTGATTTCCCGATCCATGCCTGCCACAACAGCAACAACCTCATTATTTGGCTGCTCTTCACCATGGGTGAAATTAAACCCTGCGTCACTCAGTGTCTGTGTTAAACCATCCATGCCGACTACATGTAAAAAGGCATCCTTGCCATATTTCTCCAGCAAGTAATCAGCAGTAACAGTCGAGCTTGTGAATACTGAATCTGGTCCCGCTTGAATTCCAAAACTGCCAAGTTTGTTTATATAATCCTGGGCCGTGCGTGTATTATTGTTAGTAAGAAGAGCCCAGCGGATACCCTTTTCCTTTATAAATTCAAAAAATGAATTTATGCCCGGAATGGGTTGATCGGATTTCCACAACACACCATCACCATCCAGGAGGATGGTTTTGTATTTCTGGAGCCTCATAGTATTCCCTTCAGATCCTTCATTGTTTTATTGGTTTTACTCCTGATCCAGTTCCAGGACACGGATAGCTGTTAAATTATCCGTCACCAGTGCGTTGATAAAACCGCCCCTGATTGCCCCCAGAATTGCCTCGGATTTTTCTGGATTTCCGGCAACGGCAAGGCGGGTGTCGATATTTTGGAGATCATCGAAAGCGGAGCCGATGCGGCGCTGATGAAAATCAACCTTAGCCAATGCCCCATCAATTTCATAATAAAGTGCACAAACATCACCTACCGCGGATGCGGATCGAATAGTATCCAATTCTCCTTTTGTGATGTGGTTTCCTTTATAAAGGCTGCAGTATTCCGGTTTTGTGGTTCCAATACCCATCAGGGCTATATCACATTCCCGACCAATAGAAATTGCCTCTTCTACCGAGGGATCTTCCAGGAGAGAGGTGGCCGTACTTTCGTTTTCAACGATGAAGGGAGTGTAGAGATATATACCTTCTCCGCTGATCTTATGCGCCAATCTCTCTACCAGGGTCTGGGCACTGTAGGCGTGCCTTGTGGAACCGAGTACACCCACCAGCTGCACTACCTTGGTTCCGGATATTGGCATGGTTTCAAAAGCTTCAATGGTTGCCTGAACCGTCGTACCCCAGGCGACGCCTATTTGGGAGCCGGGTTTGATCAGGCTACCCAATAACCGGGAAGCAGCTTTACCAAGTTGTTTGCGGAGATCATCATAATTCGGTTGGTTGATAAACTCCACAACGGAAACATTCTTCAAACCCAGGCGCTTTTTCAGTTCTCTTTCCAGGTCGCGATCATATCGGAATGGGTGGTGTACTACGATCTCAACGATGCCTTTTTCGCGGGCTTCGGTCAACATCCGTGATACTGCAGATCGCGTAAGACCGATCATTTCTGCAATATCGGTTTGTCGCTTATCTTCTATGTAGTATTTTTCAGCGACAAATGCCAGCATCTCTTCCCTTTCGGAGTTATTGGCCATAAAACATCACCTATCTATCAAGCTAATCAATTAATTTTAGTTATCATTGTCCATTGACAAAAGTATTACCCAGCATTATTATATCACATATGTGATTAATGACCTCACATATGTTTGCTGGGTGAGTGGATACAGCTTATATTAGAAGGAGCGACTAAATAATTGGGGGACTTCAGTTCAGGCAGGAATTCATTTATTATGAATATTAGCGATTATTTGTGCAAAGAAGCAGTAATTCTGGGTTTGAATGCCGCCTCTTCTGAGGAAGTGATTCGGGAATTGGGCGGCAAGTTACATGATCAAGGATTTGTAAAAGAGGACTTCATTGAGGCTGCCCTGGAAAGGGAAGCCAATATGCCAACCGGCCTGCCGTTGGGGGGCGAGTATAATGCGGCCATTCCTCACGTGGACATTGAATACGTTAATAAATCCGCCCTGGGATTGGCAACCCTAAAAGACGATGTCGTGTTCTATAATATGGTAGAGGATGATGTAGAAGTTCCCTGCCGGCTGGTTATTATGCTGGCTCTTGACAAACCAAAATCCCAAATTGAAATGCTTCAAAGTGTAGCGACTGTCCTCCAGAATCCGGAGATTATTCAGAATTTGGTGCATGCAAAAACGACAGAAGAGATCTTTGAGATCTTGTCATAAAGCACATTAGATAAGGAAAATATTAATGGCAAAAACAGTGATCGTTTCATGTGGTACCGGGATTGCTACGTCTACAGTGGCAGCCAAGGCAATTGAAGAGGCTTGTAAAGCGGCAGGAGTTGCTGTGATTACCAAGCAGTGCAAAGGCCAGGAGATCCCCGAGCTCCTTAAACAAGGAGCTGATCTGATTGTCACTACCTCGACTATGCGTTTTGACCCCGGTATCCCTGTAGTGAAAGGGCTGGCCTTTTTAACGGGAATAGGTATTGATGAGGTTGTGAAAGAGATCCTTGATATCTTGAAAGATTAGTAACTATATTCTTCTTTTGGTGTTTTTACTGGCACTACAATATTACCCTGACAGATTCCAGCGGGAGACATTTTTCTCTGGAAGAATTTGTGTGAT
Source organism: Anaerolineales bacterium (assembly GCA_021161345.1). Taxonomy (GTDB): domain Bacteria; phylum Chloroflexota; class Anaerolineae; order Anaerolineales; family UBA11858; genus B10-G9. Next base: position 9,849 of record JAGHAU010000200.1, read on the forward strand.
AAGACCTAATAACCAAATAGTCTGAGATTTTCCTGGGCATTTGCAAAAGATCCGGCCGTTGGCTGCCAAATTCAGAGGCAGGATTCTTGCCAAGAAGCAAAATCTATGCAATAAAATAGGAAGTTCTCATCAAGACTGAGGAGGTGATAGCTCTCGTACCAGTTGCAGGATCAAGCAATAGTTCTTATTAAGTAGGAAAACTAAGTATTATTTTGGAGGATAGAAATGGATTTCGCAACCGTATTAAAATCATTAGTTGATACCTTGGGCTCCACGGTATTGCTGCCAGTGTTCATCTTCCTTTTCGCCGTGATCCTTGGCGCAAAAGTTGGACGGGCCTTCCGGGCTGCAGTGACCATTGGTGTGGCTTTCATCGGTATTAACCTCGTCATCGGCCTGATGTGGGGTTCCCTCGCTGAGGTATCCCAGGCTATGGTAACCAACGCTGGTATTTCCCGCGACATCGTTGACGTGGGTTGGCCTGCCGCAGCCGCAGTAGCTTTTGCTACCGACGTCGGCCTATGGGTCATTCCCATCGGCTTGGTTGTAAACTTCGCCCTTCTTTTCACGGGCGTCACCAAGACCCTCAATGTTGACCTGTGGAACTTCTGGCACTATGCCCTGATCGGTTCCCTGGTAGCTGCCGTTTCCGGAAATGTTGTGATGGGTATGGCTGCCGCTGCAGTGGCTGCTGCCTTTATGCTCTTCCTGGGCGACTGGACTGCCAAAGGCATTCAAGAATTCTATGACCTGCCCGGCATCTCCATTCCTCACGGTATGACCGCTCCTATGGTACCCCTGGCGCTGCCTTTCAATTGGTTGTTCGACAAGATCCCCGGTCTGAACAAAATTGACGCAGATCCGGAAGGAATTGAAAAAGCTCTCGGCTCCACTTTTGGTGATCCGATGGTAATGGGTTTTGTAATCGGTATTGTGCTTGGTTTGATTGCATACACCGGTGAATTCGCCGGTGCCTTCGTGCCCACCTTGGGCAAGATCGTTGTTCTTGGTGTGAACCTTGCAGCAGTGATGGTATTGCTGCCCCGCATGGTCCGCATCCTGATGGAAGGCTTGATCCCGGTCTCCGAAGCCGCTCGCACCTTCATGGCCAAGCGCGCTTCCGGAAAAGAAGTCTACATTGGTCTGGATTCCGCAGTTCTGGTTGGACATCCTTCCGCGATTTCCACCGGCTTGCTGTTGGTCCCCATCGCTATTCTGTTGTCCATCATTCTCCCTGGAAACCGCATGCTGCTCTTTGCTGACCTGGCCGTGTTGCCTTTCCTGTGTGCCCAGATCGCTCCTATGGCCAAGGGCAACATCGTTCGGATGGTCTTTGTGGGAACCATCCTTTTGATCTTTGGTTTCTACTTCGCCAATGCTTTGGCCCCGGTTATCACCGAGGTTGCTGGCGGCGCTGGATTTGCTATCCCCGATAATGCTGTTATGATCTCCAGCATTGCAGACGGATTTGTGTGGTCACCGCTGGCTTTCATGCTCCTTGGTAAATACACTGGCTGGATCGGCATTGGTCTATTTGCCGTCCTCACCGGCGTGCTTTTCTATTTCTACAAGAAAAACGAAGCTGCCTGGGACAAACTTGCTGGCGCAAAAGGCGAGTAGTTTTTTAGTAACACTTGATTGACAGAATCGGGGTGTGTAATATGATGAATATTACACACCCCTTTCTTATGGAAGATCTGGAGGAAAA
>JAGHAU010000027.1 GCA_021161345.1 Anaerolineales bacterium
AATAGAGTACCCTTCTGTTGGTAGAAGGTTTGTAAGCGAATCTCGTGTATTCCGTTCAATAACAAGTAGATTTTTTTATGTCCTGCAAATTGGTTAGCTGGTTGCTCTATATCTTACCGTTATGTTCATGAATAAGTATTCTAATACCAGCTTTCTGCCAATCCAGATCCAAAAGCCATGAGCTTTCCCATTTGATCATCGGTCATTCGATAAACCATGCTCCTTTTGTTGGAATAGATCTGAGCAGCCTGGAACTCATGTTTACGCACATTTGTTGCTATTCCAATTTTCAAGCCTCGGGCATTCAGTTCAATCATCAACTCGGCTGCATTAAACAGAAATACGTAGTCGATCAACCAGGGCCGTATACCTCCATTTGATGTAGGATTTATGGATTTGGACCGGTCATAACCAAGAAAAAGTCTGGAAGAGCATCAGGGTTTATATCCAGCATGTATTCCAGTTTGCCGTACCATTTGACGTTGACGGTCCTACCGCCCAGGGATCACGCTTCTAAATCGGCCATCGAATCCTTTTGCATTTGCCGATTCTTCCAGCTCAATATCAAAGATCTCGGCAGCAATATATTCCCCGGTATGCCCGATGGTGGCCGGCCGCTGCGTGATCCCGGAGATCTTTTCCCCGGTGGAGTTCAATTCTGACAATAAAGTTACCAGTTTTTCAAGACCATTCATGAACATGTTCCAAGTGAATGTTTGTCAACAGTGGTGTATTTATAATAATCGATTAGTAGCCTTCAAAGGGGTATTTCGTAACTCTTGTCGGAATAATCAGATAACGGGGCGTTGACAGTCCTCATGGTGGGAAAACTATATTTGTTGTCCATTGTTTCTACCCTATTTACCACCCTGTAGAAACTATTGATTCCGTAGACAGGATAGACAAATATCCGTCTGACTTCGAATTGGACGGTAGAACTAAAAATCCTTTCCATGGGGGTAAATTCCGTCCATCCTCTCGATGGCGTTGACTACCAAATGTCCATTGCGGGCACAAAATCCATCCTTTCCATCCCAATTGCACCACAATTGCACCAGGAAAAACCACCAACCCTACTGGATTGGCGGCTCGACTACTTAAAATAATTTGTTATGTTCAAATTTATACGGTAGATAATGAAAAGGGTTATTATTATTGATTTTGTTATAAACGATTTCACTGTGTGTCCATGAGGTTTCCACGAATCATTCGAGGGCTTTTGGCGGGGATGTAGCGTGGTTTATACTTAGCTAGGAAGTTAAAAATGTCAGGAAAAAACTTCAAAAAATATTTCAATAGCCATGGTCGCTTTGGAAGTCTATAGAGAAAGCGAGCGACTGATGCTCTATGTCGAAGTTGCTCCAAAAGGGAATATTCAAGAACTCTCGCTTTGTAAGTAGAAAAGCTAAAATCCCCACGTTCCCATCCTTCAACAATCTCAAGAGCAGCGGCTCCCCCATATGCTAAAGCAAAGGGAATTCCTTCACCCAACAATGGATCCGTACCCGCCGCGTCGCCTACTAGCAGTGTATGCGGCCGAGAAAATTCGGCTTTAGCATCAAACCAGTGAATTGGATGACCCTTGAGATGATATTCGGAAAGGTTGCGCCCTCGTCTTGATAGTTGAACCTCAAATTCATCTTTGAGATGGATGCGAGGTAGATCTCGATGAATGCGACTGTCAAACACGCCACGGTTCATGGTCGGTTTTCCATTTACCAAATTTGGGAAATCCCAATAGTACCCCTGCAATCCTTTCATCATAGGAGTAAAATCGAAAACGGCGACTCCTTCTCGGAATTCAAACCTTTCTTCCGGATTTTCCGGAGTCATTATCTCAAGTAGGTGTGCAATTCGTGAATCATTACTCCATTTTAATTGCCGCTTCACGAAACTATTAGCGCCATCCGCAGCCACCAGAACCTTTGCCAAATAGGTGTCTGAATCAGTGGTTACTTTAATTCCTTGCGATTCAGCTACTACCTCGATGACCTCCTCGCCCTGACGAACTTCAATCCCTCTTTTTTCTCCGCATCTTACCAACCAATGATCGAACTCATCTCTGCGAGTGATACGAAGGATAGATTTTTCAGGAAATATATAGGTATAATCTTCAAAAAGAATACGTATTTCATTTACCGTTACGTGGTTAGGCTCAAAATCAAGACCTAGGTTTTCTAAGATCCGTGTTCCAAAAAGGCTGACTGCCCCACCACAAAGTTTTTCGCGCGGATAAATGGCCTTGTCAACAACAACCGTTCTTTCAGCCCACTTAGGTCCTTGTTGAGCGAGGTGAAGGGCCGTAGACATTCCTGACGGACCGGCCCCTACTATCATGATATCAACTTCTCTCATTTTACTTTTAACCTCATCATGATATGTAGGTTGAACTGGAGGAGGACATTTGGTCTCGGTTTTTGAACTTAAGCTTATGATTAGGGTAGTGCACCCCGCATTTTATCAGAATCAAGAGTTGTAATAAATTCGGCGCGTATGGTGTGGCTATAATCTAGAATGTCAGCATTATTAGCAGCCATCTGTCTTGCGTTGAGTAAACATTTTGCCATTGTTACGCGAGAGATCTTGATCTTATGAGTGGAAGTAAATAAGTGCTGATAGTTTTTAGCAGCCAAGAGTAAGGTTTGGTACCCTGGTAACAACATCATCAAACAGGCTTTACGAAGACCCAGGGCTGTGGCAGGTAGGTCCAATATATAATTTACGAAATCATCAAACTCTTTCAGCACATTGTCCAACACTTTTTTCTTCCATAGGAATGGTGCACCTTCCAGCCGTAATGGATCAAAGTTCGCTTCTTTTAACCAATCTTTCGGTAAATAACAAACACCTCGCGCTATATCTTTTGCAAAGTCTTTAACTATGTTAGTTTTTTGAAGGGCGCGACCACTTGCCTCGCTGTTCTCCAGCAACCGCTGTGCAGATTTGGACTCTATTGCATAGTGACTGATCGACATTTCAGTAATCATGCGCCCAACAGTTCCAGCGACATAATAGCAGTATTTATCATACCCTTTTTCATGAGCCGGAAGACGGATGCCGTCATGCGAGCTAAAGATTCCCGCATCCTGATTGGGGTTGCAAACTTGTTCCATTCCTCTAGTCATAACTAGAGCCCAATTTTTAATGGTGCTCCTGATTTCATATGGAATCTGAGCAAATATTTGCCAGAGCATAAATCCCCCAATTACGCTCATCATTTGTTGTTCGTCGGCACTAAGACCCGGCCACGATTTACGTTCCCACAACGAAAGAGTATGTTTAGCAGTTGTGGGGTTTTGAATTAAAGAAGTAAACTCGGCAAATCGTTCATATTGCCAGGGAAACGGCTGTTTGCAGTCCTCAATGTTATCGACTACGCGGCAGATCAGGTAGGCTATAGCCAAATAATCGTTCAATGGGGGTTCTACCGCTGGCACGATTAGAGAAAACGATCGAGATACCTTGTTCATTTTATCTCTTAGATAGATCTGCTGCATTTCTGTCAGATTAAAAGCCATTTCTCTATATATCCTCAATTCAGGGAATTTACTCGTTTACAAAGATGATAATGCGATTGTTGTCAGGGATTTTGGATCGAGTATCAGCAACTGTAGGACAGTAGCTGACCACTTACGCTCTGCCCTACCACATCAATGAAAATGATTACGGCGACGGTCAACAAATCTGGAACACACATTTCAGCTACGTTGCTGAAGGGATTTCACTCCTTGATCTTGCTCGGGGCTTCCAAACCAGACCGAGTCCGGTAAGAAGAAGAATCACAAATGAGCTGATCCACAACCATGTTCCAAACGCTGACCACTCTATTTTCTCCAACTGATTATCTATAATCACAATCCCCAAAATGGTAGCACTGCTTCCCACAATTTGGGTTAGTCCGATTGTCAACAGCTCAATCGAAGCGGTAGCGCGAAATAACAGCAAGGCCCCTATCGCCGGAGTAATATACAGTACGCTATACATCCGGCTGTGAAAGTCATCAATTTGACATGTCCCCATTATTTGTACCACTCCTTATGTTAGTCCAACTAGCTGTAATTGGGTAGTGGGAATCATGATTGCAGCTGGCACTGGCGGTCGATAACCCAATGCGCTGTGCGGCCTGATCGTGTTGTATTCCTTCCTCCACATTTCAATCAGGATTTCTGCTTCTTTCAAGGTATAGAAAATTTCTCTATTCAATAATTCGTCTCTCATTTTCCCATTGAACGATTCAATATAGCCGTTTTCCCAGGGACTGCCCGGCTCAATGAACAGCGGCTTGATCTGTAAATTGGACAACCAGCTGCGCACTCGTTTGGCGGTGAACTCGGCCCCATTATCAGACCGGATATGAACCGGAACCCCCCTCTGGATAAATAATTTTGTCAGAACATCCAGCACATCATGATGGGTAAGTTTTCTGTCCACTCGCGCAGCAAGGCACTCACGAGAATACTCATCGATCACGTTCAAGATGGGTATTTTTGCATATCCCCCCAAAAAGGTACGTTCCAGGGCTATCCAGTTGAGGAGGCTAATCCCGAACGGGATAATAATTCCTGTACGATCGCATCAATATCAATGGGCTGAAACGATTTATTGAAAGCTTAACGGCCGAAATAATTGGCTTATTTGGGGGACGTTGGTTTTCTTTGGAGCCTTAATCGTCTTTTTGCTGGCTGCCCCGTGGCCACGAGTTACAGCGAAGATCGGCTTATGGTTTATTGAGCGACTGATACCTCATCGGTTCAAAACTCAGGTAATTGATTTGATGAACAAATTTCTCGATGGCCTAGCCTCCCTGCGTTCACCGGTGAATGTCTTAATGGTATTCTTCACATCGGTTGTGTTCTGGCTGCTAGAGACAGGTAAATATTGGTTCGTCATGCAAGCCTTCGAATTTCGGGTTGGCTTCTTCGCCTTGATGTTGCTTAATGGGTATTTTTGCATATTCCCCAAAAAAGGTTCAATCCAGATCACAGGTTCGAATCCTACAGGGCTTCTAACGAAGATCCAATAACAAGCATCCTTTGTCCGTGGAGGTCTTGTTTTTTGTTTAAAGATTCAGCTTTGGTTTATGATGGGAATAGTTATCACAAGAATATTAAGCCTACCCCGAATTTTATTCTTAATCAATACTCTACTTCCAAGATTTTAAACGTGATCGTTCCACCAGGCGTTTCTACCGTAACCTTATCCCCTGTGCGACGCCCCATTAAGGATTCTCCAATAGGGGATTCATTGGAGATATTTCCCACTCTGGATTTAGCTTCGTTGATATCTACCACATGGTATTTCTCCGGCGCACTCCTGCCTTCCTTGATCGTAACAAGCGAACCTATTGTTACTATTTTATCGTTTCCCATGTTATTTTCGTGTTTACTCCTAAATGCTAAGTTTGGATGTATTTTATCAGAAGATAACGATTTTCTTCGAGTTCTTGTTGTATTCATTTTGTCTCAATGAGTTTGTCTTACTCCAGGAACGACTAACTTTAATTATTTTTGAGATTTCAAGATATTTGTTGCCCTTATATAATCTTTTCTTGTATCAATTTCAACCCAATTCAATCCTGTAATGTCTAAAGCATAAAATGGGACATTTTTTCTAATTAGTCTTTCATAGGCTGTTTCATAATATGCTTGATTATTTATTGAGTCCTCCATCATCGTTTTTAACTCCTTAAACAAAAGTATCGCAGTTCCACCATCGATTTTTTCAATCCCTATTGATTCGCCAACCGCATCTTTAAGAAGAACTGTTTTGTTAGCTTTAAGTATCTGGTTATTGTCATCAACAATGATTTTAATCCCCTCCGCATCAAGCTTGATGTTTTTGTCAACACATAAACAATTTGCATGTTCGCACTCAATCAACTTTTTAAGTATCCTTTTATCAAAAACCACATCTGCATCAAACTTAATAAAAGATGCTCCATTAATCAAATCCTCTGTTAGCATTAAAGAATATCCAGTGTTTGTCTCAGCATATTTATGGTTTATTACGAAGCTGGCATTTAATTTTGGAAAATTTTCACCCACATAGACTTTTATCTGTTCTTGTAAATAGCCAAGGACAAAAATAATTTCGTTTATTCCATTGTCCTGTATGTGAGATAGCATCATCTCAAGAATGGTGAGGTCTCCAACTTTTAACAGACTTTTGGGAGAATTATTAGAAATTGACCTGATCCTGGAACCAATTCCCGCCGCTAAAATTACTGCTTTCATACTTTTCCGCCAAGTTTTTTTTCCAGTGTCATAAATCAAATCTTTGTTTAATCATTCTTGCAGTTTTTTTAGCAGTTAATTTTGTGTTATCAATCTTAAAATAAATTTTGTTTTGAAATTCATTTGTTCTTGAGTTTAAAATATGGTTTCTGCTTGTATCTTGCAGTTCTTCTTCGGAAGCTTTAAAATTCCTTTTTGATGGTTTATGTTTCAATCTATTAGCTGATTTGTTTCGCCTGAGTCTTTCTTCTGCGTCAGCCTCGAGTTCTATATAGTAGACACTTGCATTTTCTTTCTCAAAGATTTCCACAACATGGTCTATAAAATCACAATCATTTTTTTGATCTAATTCCCATACATAGGTAAAAATCAATCCTGCTAAATTACTTTTGGCAACTTCTTCAAACATTTGTATGCGATATGAAGACACAAGTTTCTTAAAGCTCTCAGTGTGCATTTCAAAAAATGGCAATACCATTTCTATGGTCATATGATTATGAAACAATTTCAAATCTGTTAATTTTTCCAACTCCTGCCCAACGGTCATTTTCCCAACTGCCAACGGACCAAATAGGATGATAAATTTCATTATTATTAACCTGACCCACAATTTCATTTATTGATGTATTTATTG
>JAGHAU010000279.1 GCA_021161345.1 Anaerolineales bacterium
ATTTATTTCTCAGCTCTATTGATTTCTGCCGCCGCCGCCCCACATGGGTTTTCCATACTCGTCTCTCAACTTGAAAATTTGGTCAGTGGCAAGATCATGGATAGTGGATACTTCGAACTCTCCATTTTCATAGAACCCTTGCACAACGACCTCATTTCCCTCCCCGGGAACATAACCTAATTCCTGGGCAAAACGCCATGAGCGCCCCTCAATTTCCAGAATTCCGGCAGAGCCGGTTTGGATCTCAAGAGCCTCGGAACCAACAGCAATGATCTGTCCGCTCAAGGTCACCCAATCTTGTTGTTCCTGAACTTCTTCATGCCCAGCGGCTTCATATTCACCATACTCTACACTGCTGCCATTTCCCTGACCTCGCCCACTGATAATCTCTTCCGGATTTCCGATTAGGAGCCCCTGATCAGTTTTTGCCGATGTGCGGTTGGCTGCCCCGAAAACCAATAATCCAACGATCAAAACATATACTGTCCATAACATTATTTTCTTAACCATAATCCACCTCTTAGGAATACCATCAATTTACATTTCTTTAGATACTATCGTCAGCGCGAACTGCCGAGGTTCTTAAAACAGGCTCTACTCGCCTGGCGGGGTTCGGGGTAAGTAATACTTTTCCGTATTTTCCCAAAACCTTTACTACCCATTTCCAGTGAATCCCAAAATGCAGGATGCCGGCCGCAGTCATAACCACCCCGCTCCAGGTATGGATCAAGTCCCAGACCAACGGAGTAAATATCCAGGTAGGTGCCGCGGGAAGAAAAAGGAAATACAAACCGCTTAGCCCACAGATCAACCCGCTTGCTCCAATCAGAATATTGATGAACAGGTTAAATTGACTGTTTTTGTTCAGTTTGCTTTTTCCAAACATCGTGCGAAAACCCGTTCTGGTCATTTTGACGATCCACTGCCAATGCAAAGGGATGTGCAGAGCCGCCAGAGCCATGATAGCCACGCTGGACCAGGTATGGACATCACCCCAGGTATGGCGTTCAAAGAAGATAATTACCTCATAGAATGGGTTTCTTCCTCCCTGGAATCCTCCAATGGGAAGGAACAGGAAGTAAATACCGGATAGAACTGAAATCAACCCGGAGATCAATAGGAACATATCCAAAGTGATGTTATTTCTGGTCTGGACTGAAAACACTCTTTTTTTATTTACAGTTGTCATTTTTTTCTCCTAACATCCCCCGGAAACGAATAAAGTGGGAGCATATGATTAACAACCAAATCATAATGATATATTGTTAAGAAATTACGAATATAATATTAAATTATGATTAAGCTCGACGCAATCACCTTTCTCCCCTCTCAATTTGGTTCCGTTGTGACTAATATCACAGCTTTTTTTGCTTTTTCTAGCAATAATGTCTATAATATAATAACAACCAGTAATAATACTTATATTTAAAAAGGAGTACTGCAATGTTGAAATTCGACCTCATGTTAAACCTAGATGGCTTGATCCTTCTCCTAACCGGTTTAACCGCTATTTATTTGCTCTGGTACTTTTATAAGCGCTACCAGAAAGAAAAAGCTCTTTATGATATTTATTACATGATGGGATTTGTGGTCCTGCTGGTCTCCGGTCTGTTATTGATCTTTTTCGGCTGGGGTATCCTGGCATCCCCTTACGTGCTCACAGTAGCAACCTTGATCCCCCTGGGTATATCCATGGGGTTGATGAACCAGTTCATGCCTGATTACAAAAAACTCTATTCCTGGTTTGCCCTGGTAGGGCTGCTGGCGATTGCATATACCAGCATTAGCGGGCATTCACTAAAAAGCGTTGCGGTTCCTGTATTCCACGGTGTGGCCGGCCTGATCATTTTTGGATTGCCTCTTTATAAATGCTTCGTCACCAAAGATGCTGTAAAGGGTTTTGGTTTGGTAGGTGTCGGCGGAGCCTTGATCGGCATCGGTGGAATTGCCCTGGCTTTCCTGGTAGCTGGAAAACCATTATTGGGGATCTTCACCGCAGATTTCATCTTTGCCATTCTGGCACCACTGCTGTTTTTGATGACCCTGGCTTTCACCTGGGGTTTCAGAAAAGATATTGGCTCAGACTAGATTAATCTACTTGATTATTCTTTTGTAGTTCTTTTCTAAGGCAAAAAAAGATAGCTATGCGATCACATAGCTATCTTTTATTTTCAAGGCAATCTCTCAACCTTAATTTCCCGGATTTGAGATTTATATTCAGCGGAACTTTTTTATATCTTATACTCCTGGTTCGCTGTTTTTTGTGAAAGGTGATTCAGCACTTCACGTAACACGGTTAAGAATCCTCCTACGATCAGGACCGTTCCGACAATTACTAGGGGTGTTTCAAAGACAAACACCCAATTCTCACCAAAAAATGTGTGGGAGGGTCCTGCCCAGGAGAAAATTGTCAGTGTAGTGATACCTGCTAAAAATGCAACCAGTCCACCAGCAGAGTTTGTCTCGGATTTATCAGATGGATTGGAGAAATCAATTTTATCCTTGATGCCTGGTAATCCGAGAATTAAGAAGTAGACTAGCGTTACCACATTTGTAAAGAATTTTACATTTGCTGGGGTAGCTTTCCCTCTTAATATCATGGATGCAAAGAATTGAGTACCTCCCAGGAGTGTACCAATGATCAATAAGATCATCGTGAAACGATAAACTCCAGGTTTTCCCTTAAGCAGCTTCACCAGGGCCACAATGCCTGCTATGCCCGTTAACACTGTACCGACCATGACAATCTGGTAAATCCACCGGTAATCCATGATGGCCTTAAAAGCCATTCGATAACCAACGTTACTTGAAAATGCAGCGCAGTATGTTCCTGTACCGCCCAGCAGGTTCATGGCAGCTGTCATGCCTAACAGAATTATTGCAATCACTCGTAAAGCCTTCGTAGATCCATTCATTTTTCCATCTCCATTTCTATGTACCCAGTATTATTGATACCAATCAGATTAAGGGATCTCAACATTTTCTGTCAGTTCCCAGGGGTTTCCGGAGTAATGACACCTTTCACAATTTACTTCTAATCCAATATCGTGAGAAGAAAATGGAATAGTGCCAGATTGCAGTATTGAATCGGCTTCCCCGATCATAACCTCGTGAGACCAGGGGCTGAATGTTGTCCAGATTCCTGTTTCGGGATCAGGACCCACATCCCATCCGGCGTTATCATGACATGCCGCACAGGAAACATCCTTGTGGTCATTATCGTGGCCGAGAATTTGATCGGTATCGGATAGAACATCTGAATGGCAGTCTCCATTCATGCATGTCGTGGTAGTGTCGTGAGGGGAATGGCATTCCGTACACTGCATATCGGCATGGCCGCTGTCAACAACCACCAGCCCATGTTCTGGAACGTTCTCGGTGTTATGACATTTCAGACACAGCTCTGAGTGAGACTCAATGCTGGCGTATTCCTCTAAAACAGGAATTTCCAACCACTCAACTTCTGATTGAACAACTCCCTTTTTATCTACCTGGTGGCACATTATGCATGATATATGCAGCCAATCACTCTCCTGGATAAACACTGGGGGGGTTGGTAACTCAAATTTGCACGCCTGACAGCTTTCTGGAATATCTTCGAGGGTTGGCGTCCAATTTTTCGGAGAATGACATCGGGCACAGGCGTTGTTATGTCCCTCACTATCAGCGACGAACGAACTGGCATGAGCGCTGATCTCCCATTCCTGTTGAGCAATTACTAAAGGATCCAGTCCCTGGGTCTCGCCGGAGTCCGAATCCTCAGTTCCTTCTCCCGAATCACTTGTGGAACTATTATTCTTGTCTGTCGATTCAGATACCTGACTGCTTGATGCTGGTTGATCTCCTGAAGATTGACACCCGGCGACCAATACCATGGCAAATAACAAGCTCACAATTAAGATCCATTGGCCAATTCTTTTTCTATTCATAAACATCCTGCTTTCATTATATAAGGTGAAGTGGGGCGAGATTAACTCTCGCCCCACCGGTGATAATAATTAGTCTTCTGGATATTGTCGAAACAGTTTTAGCACAGGGTATTAACTGCGTGGGACATAAGGCAGTTCAGCTGACCCTCGGGGCTTTATTGTGCTGCTGTTTCTTCTGCCGGCTCCGGAATCGAACCATCAGCTTCTCTTACGGTGAGCGACCATTCATTATCCACATAGTGGCAGCGATCACATGCAACTTCGTAGACGATACTGTGAGAGACAATTGCCGATGTTGTAGGTCCACTTCTGCCCATTTCGGTCAGGGTTGTCACCCAGAGATCAATGTCCTCATCAGGATGAGGACCAACATCTGCGCCGGAAGCGTCGTGGCAGGCCATGCATGTAACAGTGTCTCGCATTGATGCGAATGCGCCGAAAGCATGTTCTGGCTTTTCGATATCTTCCGCGTGGCAATCTACACAACCCAAAGGTTCTGTGGTGTGAGGATCATGACAATCTGTGCAGAATGAAGGAGGAGCTTCTTCACCAATGAATCCACCGTAATTCAGGTGGGCGCTGCCTCCCAGAGTGATTTTATGATCAACTCCGGATCCGAAGGCATTTCCTGTGGTGGTCACATGGCACTTTTCGCACAGCTCGGTTGTGCTGCTTACACTGACATATTCCATCGCGATCGGATTTAGCCAGGCAATTTCACCGGCGATACCATCTTCCACCATATGGCATGTTTCACAGGGAATTGCTTTCCATTCTTCTTCTGGAATGAGGACATTGCCGTCCCCTACTATAATATCCTGGCCGGGGAACTTACAGGAAACACAGTTTGGCGGTCGGCCAATTGTGGCTTCCGGGTTCCAGTTTTGCGGGGAGTGGCAGCGGGCGCACCAATCGTTAGGGCCGCGGCCCTGATCATAGGTGCTGTGAGGTCCGCTTTCCCAGGCTACATGGAAAGCCGTTTGATCAGCAGGCTCTTCAGTAGGAGTTGGCGGAACAGCCGTGGGTTCAACCACAACCGTGACCTCTACTTCCTTGATGACCTCAGTTGGCTGGCAGCCGGCCAAAATCACTGCCAACAAAAGAAGTGCACCCAGGATAATTAGATTCTTGCGAGAAAAATATTTCATATGTCCTCCTAACGAATACGACTGATGATACTTAATAGAGTCCAGAAATTTCTCTTAAAGTTCCTGTTGTGTGCTTTATAGCACAAAGGGTTTGTAATGTACTTGATATACATCAAGTACAGGGGGAATTTCGGGGATTTTCAAGCCTAGTTTCATTCATATAGCCATAAAGGTTTATAATAAATTTAGAGGACATTCGGATTATGACGGAAGAATATACTAAGCTCTTAGGCAGTGTTTCTTACTTTAAGAATCTTAACCTCGCCGAGCTGGCAAAGATAATCAGTTCCGGGCAGCTGAAGCGATACAAAAAAAATAGGTATATCTACAGCAAGGATGAACCCGCTGCAGGCATGTTTGTGCTATTTTCGGGAAAAGTCCATCTCTGCAATTATGGCTGCGATGGGCAATCACAAATATTCTCTATAATCGAACCCGTCACTATGTTCAATGAGGTCACAGTGATAGATGGCGAACCCAACCCGGCTACAGCACTCGCTGTTAAAGATTGTCTCACCTGGAATATTAGTTATAAGGACTTTGAAAACCTGGTCAGAAAATTCCCCGACCCTGTAGTTGGTTTAGCCATGATGAAGGTTCTGGCAGGCCGCACCAGGGAATTGATAAATTTATGCGGGGACCTATCGTTTAGAACTGTTGTCTCTCGCTGCGCAAAGTTGATCCTGGATTTGAGCGGCGATGGGGCGAACAAAATTGATCGTCGCGAGTTTCCCCTGGCCGACCTCTCTGCTCTTCTTGCGACCGCCCCTGAATCCATCAGCAGATGCCTCAGCTGGTTGGATAAACAGGGCTTTATTAGCGCAGACCGCGCCCATATTACAGTTATAAAGCCGGAAGAGTTACTGAAAATAGTCACAACTGAAACCGCTTGACCTGCCGAGAGTGGTCAAGGAGGTCTTTTCTGCGATTTTATCTTTAATAAAAAACTCTTTTGGATTTCCAATCTACAACATCCCGTTTCCAAAATAATCTGTTCTTTCACCCCTGGCTGTCTATCTGAAATCCAGGTCGAATTTGTCATAAATCAATGACAGTTAACCCGCAATATGATATCTTAAATAGAAGCAGTATGTCACCTTGTTCTATTGCTGTCGCTGGTGACCTGGCAACCGGATTTTGCCTTTTAATAAAGACTAATTATCCTCGCTGTGTTATTGTTATCTAATATCGCTGTTTTAGCATTAGGCTGATATATCAATCATCAAGAACAGGAGCAATATTCATGGAAGCATTAAAAAAACGTTTTGTTTACCTTTTCACCTCGACCCGTGGATTGGCACTGGTGGCCATCGCGGCTGTTGCATTGGTTACCGCAATTTGGGGAACCCTTTCCGGGCCCATGGTGGAATGGGGTGTTCGGGATATCACGGTGAAAGTACTGGGGATGGATCTTTCACAGGCAGATCGTGAAGGTCGCATCATTATGCTCTACCACACGATCGCGATGACTATCCTTGCCATCGAAGTCTACTTTATTACAGATATCGTTCCAATGAAACGTAATGAGCAGGTAATGATCAATGGGATCATCACTATCGGATATCTCACCTCTTTAATATTCGGCTTGTTATTCGCATATTTTGGGCACAACTACGCCTATCATGGACTTTTTCTGCTCGGGCAATCTCTGGTCTTCTTCTCAGGGATCCTGCTGGCCGCAGCACTCTGGCCCTGGAAAAAAGAATACTATTTACCCGAAGGTTCCCCTTATGCCCGCACTAAAAAAGGTGTTGATTGGGAACGGGTAGCTTTCTTCACCATGGCTGTTGCCACTTTACTTTCCGCAACCTGGGGAGCTGTAACCGGTTCCTTTTGGGCAAATGGGCATGAAACATTCTTGGCTGAAGACCTTATTCGGCACCCGATCCACACCTCTCTGCAAAAAGCCATTATAGGCCACCTGCATATCATGTTGTCTCTTGTTGGGGTCGCAATCACCTTGATTGTCGGTCGTTGGCTGGATTTCAAGGGCAAACTCCACCACTGGGCAATGCCTATCATGACTTTGGGGATTATCGTGCTTACAGCCGGTGCATTATCCATTGTTTGGGTGGAATGGGCTCACACCATTATCTACGCCGGCGCAGTACCGGTAATGCTGCCTGCCTTGTTTTTTGTGATCTATTCCTGGGATAAGTTAATCAAAGAAGGAACCGCCGACATTGAAAAACCCACCTTCTTCCAAAAACTGGGTGCGCTGCTGCGCGACCCGCTTAAGTTTGGGACAGGCTGGCAAATGGTATTTATGAATTTCAATGTGAGCGGCGTGGGAATCTTCATGGCGGTTAGACTGGAACAAATCTTCCGCGTTTGGCCGGCGAGAGAAGAGCGGATCACCCTGACTGGACACTGGCACATCCTGGCTGCTTTGATTGCCACAATCATCCTGTTTTATTTTGCTGATCTGTCAGGATTAAAAGGAAAAGTTCGGAAGTGGTTTGGCTGGACACTCATAATCACCTCTGATATAGCTTTTGGTTCAGCGACAATATTCTCCATGAAGCGTCTTTTTGTTGATGAATTCAGTCAACAGCCGCTTGTCAACACAACTATGCTGCTAATAGATTTTGGGCTGGGTATCATACTTGTTCTGGCGGCCCTTTTCTTGGGATGGCGTTTATATGATTTGTTCCTTAAGAACGGTCGCTGGTCAGATGAATACAAGAACGAGATGAAAGTCAACGCAGAAGCAGAGCTCGAGCAACAAAAACAAAAGATGGAAGAGCTCAAAGCGACACTTGAGGAGATTTCCAAATGAGACGTATAACACTCAGTTTAATTTTTATAACATTAATCGGAACTGCCTGTCAGTCCGCCCCTAATATCAGTGCAATCACTCCACCTTACGTTGACACCGGAGTTGATCCAGATTCTTGGTCTACAGTACCAGCCGGAGAATTCCCCCTCGGACAGGAGAGCCACCCCACCATGATTGGCTATGATTTTCAGATCATGGTCACAGACGTAACTGTTTCCCAATATGCCGAATATCTAAACTCAGCGTTAGCTTCCGGTGATATTAACTTCGGAGAATTTACTGAAGAGGCCGGTGAAGAAATCTGGAGCGAAGAAGGTGTAGGTGGATACTACCCAGGTGATCCGTTCCAGGACGCCCATCATGAAGAAGAGGTCAAAGCCGGAGATCATCTGTACGTGCCTTTTTCTGAGGGTGTGCGATTGACCCGCGACGGGGAAATTTATACCGCTATCCCGGAATATGCCAACCACCCCATGACGATGGTGACCTGGTTTGGAGCCAATGCTTACTGTAAGTTCTATGGTGGACGGCTTCCTCTTGAATTGGAATGGGAAAAAGCCGCCAGGGGAACAGAGATCGTAGGTGAAGATGGTCTTGCTTTCCCATGGGGAGAAGAAATTCATGGGAATAATGCTAATTTCTATTCTTCCTTTGATCTCTTTGAAAAGATGTTCGGGAAATTAGGCAATACCACCCCGGTCGGATTTTACAACGGCCAAACCTACTCTGTAGACGGCCACGTATATGAAACGCTGGACTCTGCCAGTCCTTATGGCCTTTACGATATGGCCGGGAACGATTGGCAGTGGCTGGGAGATGATTATCCTGATCAACATTACCGCTATATGCGCGGCGGGAGCTTTTACTCCTATGAGGTTGATCTACGGGTCTGGAAAGAGAACAACGCCGGCCCCCAGTTTTACAGCCCGCAAATCGGCTTTAGGTGTGTACAGAATGAAGTAAAATAGAGAAATAAATTTATTTCCCTTCCCTCAATATTTAATGGAAGAATCATAATGGAAAAATACAAACAGTTCTTTAGTCAAATCAAATCAAAATACTTTCCGCTCGTCAAATCCCTCCAGACCGGCTTGTTATTAATTACCGGCCTGGCGGGATATATGAGCGCTCGCTGCCCGGTTCACAATATCCCAACAATGTTGGGATTAACCGGCAGTTTATTGCTCTCTATCAGCGGGAGTACTGTATTGAATATGTGGTACGACCGTGATATTGACGCGATCATGCCCAGAACCAGTAAACGACCGTTAAGCACAGGGCAAACCCAACCAAAAGAGGCCTTGATCTTTGGATTGATCCTCTCGGTTATCGGCATCGCCTGGGCACTGCTCCTTGATCCTCTTTATGGAGTTATCATCTTCGCCGGTTTGTTCTTTGACGTAGTGGTCTACACGATCTGGTTAAAAAGACGTACTGCCTGGTCAATCATCTGGGGCGGTATCTCCGGAGGAATGCCCGTTCTGGCAGGTAGAGTTCTGGGCACAGGCCAAATCGATTGGGTAGGAATCACACTTGCAATGGGTGTCTTGTTCTGGATTCCCACACACATTCTCACCTTCAGCATGCGCTATCACAATGATTACCAAAAAGCCAAGGTGCCCACATTCCCCAGCACCTACAGCTTTCAAACGACTCGTTTGATTATCGCTGTTTCCAGTGTGCTTGCCACACTTGCTTTCGGAGCAGCATCCTACGGCGTTGGATTGACATGGGGATTTTTGAGGTTATTGATTGTATTGTCAGCAGGGTTGTTCGTCCTGGCAGTACAAAGTCTACGATCGCCATCTGAACGCATCACATTTGGTTTGTTTAAATATGCCTCGTTGTATATGTTAAGCGCCATGCTGCTGATGTTCTTCACAGGAGTCTAATAAATGAAAAAAATATCCGTTCTGGATCGAATACTTCTATTAATTACTGGCCTGCTGGCAGCGTACCAGATCAGTTTTGGATTAAATAATCTTAATAC
>JAGHAU010000215.1 GCA_021161345.1 Anaerolineales bacterium
GAATGTCCTGCCTCAAACTGGTCCTCTTGTTGCCAGCTACTACATTACCAGAAGGAATATCCCTGATCACCCTATTCACCCGGCAGTAGCGGGGAATAGTAGTTTTGATATCAGCGATCAGCTGGATCAATTCCTCAGTCGAATAAGGAATATAATCCCCTTTTTTCCAAACCTCATACAAGCCGGTGTTCTCCAATAATTGAGTGGGGTAGATCTTGATCTCATCCGGAGAGAAATCCTCCCAAAGCCGGTTAAAATCTTCCCGATCCAAGTCCAGGGTTGATCCCAGCAAATTGGGCATCCAATGTAAAACGATCTTAAATCCAGCTGACCGCAAAAGAGCGACACCGTCCCGGGCCTGTGAAACAGTATGCCCCCGCCTGTTCAATTTCAAGATCTCATCGTCCAGGCTTTGAATGCCGAGCTGGACCTTGGTCACGCCGAATTTCCTCATTCGGGTGAGTTCTGCTGGGGTGATCAGATCAGGCCTGGTCTCCAGAACCAAGCCAACATTCTTATGTTTGGCTCCCTGATTGATCTTTTGGGCTTCTTCCAGCGAATCGGCTTCTATACCATTCATGGCATCAAAACAACGTTTGATAAACCAGGTTTGGTAATCCTGATCATATGCGGTCCAGGATCCCCCCAAAATCAATAACTCGATCTTGTCAGTGGGGTGACCGATCTCGTGCAGGGTTTCGATGCGCGAATCCACCTGGCTGAATGGATCATAAGCGTGAAACAGTGCCCGCATCGCGCCAGGTTCATCCGGCAGATAGCTGACCGGCATTTCTTCATAATCAGGGCAGAAAATGCAATTTCCTGGGCAGGGGAAAGGTTTGGTAAGCACAGTAACTGTGGTCACCCCGGACAGGGTCCGCATCGGTTTCAAGCGGATCAGTTTGAATAGCCGGGGGTCTTCCTGCCTTGTCCCATCCTTCACCTGGTTGCGGTAGGCTGTGATCAAGGTATGTTTGCTCAAGAAACCGGCCCCACCCGGCAGGGGATGATGGCGGATAGCTTTAAATACATCCACTCCAGCCTCAATTTCCGCCAAGGTTAAAGCAGCCAGATGCAATTCCTGCTCTGTATAAATCCTGGTTTCGTTCTTCTTACCCTCGTGTTTGGTTTTTGCCATGACTTCCCTTATTTCAGGAAATGAATATTATCACTTTTTCGTATTATCGGGCAGGATAAAAGCTCTCACAACATAAGTACTCATTTTTATCGCTTGTTCAGATTTCAATACCTTCGCAGCCTGAAGTGCACCAAATTCAGTAAATACATATTGTGGTGTCCGACGACCTCCCCATCCTGAACTCGAGGTCGCAAATTGCGACTTCAAGTTATTAAATTCTTCAACTGTCAGTTGGAACAAAAAATCCTCTGGAAATCGTTCAATATTTCTCTTGGCCTGTTCATTCAATCTTTTCGTTTCTACGCCATAGAGATTTGCCAAATCGGAATCTAATATAACTTTCTTCCCCTGATTATATAAATCGTATGCAGTATCCTCTTCTCAATTGATAAATCATCATTTGGTTTAGACATAAATTATTTCCCCACTCTAGTGAAACAACAAAAGCACTCTGGCTTATAATTAGGTCATGAAACCTGAAATTGCCCAAAAGCTTGTCAGCCTCAATCACCAATTTTACCAAAGCTTCGCGGATGATTTCTCTGAAACCCGCGGCCGGCTGCAGATGGGTGTGCTTAAGGTCCTGGAAAGGATGCCAATAAAGGCCTCTATCCTGGACCTGGGGTGCGGCAACGGTAAGGTCGCCCTCCACCTGGCTCAAAATGATTTCAAAGGCACCTACCTGGGCGCTGATTTCAGCTTGGGATTATTAAACTGGGCCTCAGCCGATATTCCGGCCGGCTTTCAGATAGATTTCCACGAACTGGATCTGACTGCCCCCAGCTGGGAAGAAGTGCTGCCTCCAACCAGATTTGAGGTCATATTATGTTTTGCCACCTTCCACCATATTCCCAGCCATGCCCTGCGGGTTTCCTTGTGCAGGAATATCCGCCAATACCTGGATGATAAAGGTGTTTTATACATTTCTACCTGGCAGTTCAACAGGAGCGAACGTCTAAGAAAGAAAATACTGCCCTGGGATACCGTCAATATTTCTGCCGATGAGGTGGATGATGGTGATTACTTGCTCGATTGGCAGCGGGGAGGATCCGGCACCCGCTATATTCACCTTTACAGTACCGAAGAACTCAGCCAGCTGGCAGATTCGAGCGGATTTAAAATCGTAGAATCTTTTGACTCGGACGGGGAAGGGGGAAATCTGGGCCTTTATCAGGTCTGGGAACCTGTCTGATCCTCAATACCGACAAAAAAACCAAGTTCAACCAGGGCTTGAGAAATCTTTTCCTCGCTTCCTTCTTTGATAATTACAACTGTTGGCCCCAGCTGTTCCAGGATATACCTTTCAGCCGGAGATCTTTTCAATGCTTTTAAGACTGCGGGGGATCCCAGCCGCATGATCGTTTTTTGAGAGATCGAGGCCTGGATGCCCTGTTTATACCAGCGCTCGAGTGCTGCCAGTATATTGGGTGGGATCGCTTCAGTATGATTCTTGAGCAATGAAAGCAAGTGAGATACTTTTAAGCCCTGTTTTTCAGCCCTGGTCAGTGACGCCGGTGTGATGAAATAATAATAGGAATCTGCCTTATATGGACCCCATTCACAAAATCTGGCAATCAGATAACGTATCTTGTGCGCAACATCCATCGTTACCCGAATTTCACCCTTGGACCGGATCTGGATCGGATCCGGGCTTGCAATCGGCAAAGAAGGAACTCCTCCGTCAACAAATTCCTGGAACAGTTTTCCCACCCTGAATGCCAGGATCGGAGAATCTTCTGCTGCCCCGGCCAAATCGATCAAACCCAGCCAGTGTAGCGGTCCGGTCAGGATGTAGCGGATCAACTCTCCCTCAACATAGTCCCAGCTGGAAAATCCAGTCAAGAACGTGCCGTTCTTTTTATCCTTTATGAACATGGCATCGTACTCACCAGCGCTGCGCAGAAAATCCGGAAACCTCTCCTTGATCTGGGTAATAAAGGATTCCATGCTCCACCATACCTGCGGATCGAGGTCCTTAAGAGGAGCGATCAACCGTTGACGGACTGGGATCGGATCCAATTCTGGCACGCCTTCGATCTGGATACCTTCAACCATGTTCAGGTCATGATGTGTATCACAAACCAACCAGGAATTCCATAATTTCAGCAGGGCGTCTGGTTCAGCTAAATCATAATAAAGGCGTAAATTCTTCGGCAGGGTTGATAATTTTTCATCCAATAGATCAGTCAGAACCAATAACATCTGGTAAAAGGATCTTTCCGAATCTGTTACCTCAGGCAGATGATCCAGTGGGTCATGGTCCATCCGCAATCCAGCCAAAATAGTGCAAACATGGTCCAGGATAACCGTAGAAGCCGGTTGGCGTTCCTTGGTTTCCCTGGACGCCGCCTTGCGGCACAAGAAGGTCTCTTGCGTTGTTTCTTTTCGGGCAGGATTTAGGAGGGGTAAAGCAAACTCGCGAATATCATCGGGGATATAGGCAAATTCCAGCAGTCCTGACTCTGATTCAAAAAACCCTCTGGCGATCAGGGCCCGATACCAGAGTCCTTCAACAGGTGAGATCGGAGCCAGATCCGGTCGTTCCCGATCCAGTCGGCCCGCCCCCATTTCCCGGATTTCGCCGAAGCGGCGAGTGAAATGGTCCCAGGTTTCTCTACCGTTTCGATCGTCCAGCCAGACCAGGGTTTCTACTTCTTCCGCGGAGAGGATATTTCCCAGATCAGCCAGCTTATTGGATGCAAACAGAGTTTCCGCCAGCAGTTCCATCCCTTGGCGGGCATCAGGAGCATCAAAGGGAAGCTCCCATTTCTCAGCCACAACTTTTAAATAGCTGAATTCAGATTTGACAAGACTCTGGCGCAGATCGGTCATACTAATGTATCAGGATACCACCCTGATGGCCTCGTGTTCCATAGTCACTTTAATTTTTCTCAAATTGGATGTAAAACCTGAAAAAACCTCTCCGTCAATATGGATGAACATAGCTGAATCCGATTCCACTACCATGTCCTTGAAGTCTCCATATTTGACCTTGGGGTGTTTCAAATGGGAACCGTTCATGAACATCGGTATAAAACGCAGCATCATCATTCGACTAACATGAGGTACGGTAATGAAATGGAAGACCCCATCGCCAGTTTTGGCTTCCGGGTAAAGGTGGAAACCGCCGCCCTCCCTACCGCCGTTGCACAAGGTAAACATTAACAGTTCTTCCTGGAATTCCCTATCCCCATCCATGGTGATATCCACACCGATGGGATTATGATTCAGGAAAATGGTTTTCAGAACGGCCAGAACGTACATCGTTAATCCCCTCACCCAGAGCATTTTATGAGAATGGATGGTAACGATAGCATCAAAACCGACCCCGACAGTGTTATCAAAATACTCAGTCCTGCCCCGATCGTCCTCAACCTTGCCGATATCAACCCAGGATTCCTTACCTTCAAAAATCTGACGCAGGGCTTTGGCAGGGTTGGGATCCATACCTGCCGAATAGGAAAAATCATTTCCTGAGCCGAGCGGCAAAACACCAAGAGCAGGCCTTTTTTCTTTGGGGAATTCCATGATGGCGTTGACCACTTCGTGAAC
>JAGHAU010000080.1 GCA_021161345.1 Anaerolineales bacterium
ATTTTGGCCCAGGGGCCCGGTGGCCGTCTCTGTTGAAAAAGAATCCGCGATCACATTACCTTTTTTCACCAGCTGGCTCTTTCTTACGATCGGCCGCTGATCTATGCAGGTGCTCTGGTTGGAACGTTCATATTTCCAAAGTTTATATTCCTTGACCTCATTACTTTTATTCCGGATGACAATCTTATCACCCACCACAGAGGTCACTTCTCCATCCTCTTCTGCCAAAAGGACCTGTCCGGAGTCCAGTGCTGCTGGTCTTTCCATTCCGGTTGATACCCGGGGGATTTCGGGGGTCAACAGGGGAACACCTTGGGCCTGCATGTTGGAACCCATCAAGGCACGGTTGGCGTCATCATGAGAAAGGAAAGGAATTAGAGCGGCGCTGATCCCAACAATCTGGTTTGGCGCCACATCAATATAATCAATATCTGTTGGTTTTACGAACAAGAAATCCGAGGCATGTCGGGCGGATACACGATCCTTGACAAACTCAAAGTGTTCGTTGATCTCAGCATTTGATTGGGCGATCGTAAACCGATCTTCTGCATCCGCAGCCAGATATTCAACCTCTTCCGAGATATAAGGGGTAACTAAAATATCTTCAATTTTGGCTTTTTTCATCGCCGTTACCAGTTTGTCGGTCACGCGTTCTCCAGCCGGAGCAATTACCTTACCGGTACTAGGATGAGCAACATCTTCCCTGAGCTGGGCATTCACGATCTCCGGATCACCAAGAGATACTGCCTGGCGAACCTTTCGATAAGGAGTTTCAATGAAACCGTAATCGTTTACCTGGGAATAAGCTGCGAATCGGCCGATCAAACCAATATTGGGGCCTTCCGGAGTTTCAATAGGGCAGATACGGCCATAGTGAGACTGATGGACGTCTCGCACATCAAAACCAGCTCGCTGTCGGTGCAGACCACCTGGACCAAGAGCTGATAAAGTTCGTTTATGTCGAAGTTCTGATAGCGGATTGGTCTGGTCCATAAACTGGGACAGCTGACTTGAGCCAAAGAACTCCCGCAATGAAGCCACCACAGGGCGAATATTAACCAGGGTGACCGGGGACATTTTCTTTTTTCCGCGGATGGACATACGTTCGCGAATAACACGTTCCATGCGGCGAATACCGACCCGCAGTTTGTTCTGGATCAGCTCATCTACAGTTTTTATTCTGCGGTTGCCCAGGTGATCGATATCATCGGGGTCAACCATATTGTTGTTAATTTCGATCATCCGGCGGATCAGGTAGTAAATATCCCATTTTGTAATAGTGAGGTGGGATACAGGCACCTTACCTTCCAGATCATATTTTTGGTTAAGTTTATAACGACCAACCCGTTCCAGATTGTAGCGCCGATCATTAAAAAGCTGATCTTCCAGGAAATCACGGGCGTTTTCAACGGTCGCCGGGTCTCCAGGGCGCATACGTTTGAAGAAGTCGATCAGGGCTATCTCAGCGATAGTCATGCCTTTAGGTATTTCCCAATCAGGTTCCTGGGCAAAACAAGCCGGAATGAACATGCGGTCCGGATTGGTATCAATATCCTCAAACAGGGCGATCAATTCTTCATCCGTTCCCTCTTTGATGGGTGAGTCATTCAGGCCATCATCCACAGCCGCCAAAGCGCGCAGAAAGATGGTTACTGGAATTGTTCGCTGACGATTGAAACGGATCGTCAGGTACCCAGTCTTGCGGGTTTCAAATTCCATCCAGGCACCCCGATCAGGGATCAATTTTGAAACAGCCAGGCGCCTGCCTGTGGTTCGATCAACTTCGGCTTCAAAATAAACACCCGGGGAGCGGATCAACTGAGAAACGACCACTCGTTCTGTACCATTAATAATAAAGGTCCCTTTATCAGTCATCTCCGGGAATTCACCCATAAATATTTCCTGCTTGATGGGTTCAGGCACCTTGGCGCCAGCCAGCAAGACAGAAACGTATAAAGCGGATGCGTAGGTCAGATCTCGTTCCACACATTCCTGGACAGAATATTCTGGATCCTCAAATCTGAAATCCAGACCCCATTGTTTTGCTTCGGGTGTATCACTCGGGAAATATAATTTCATTTTCCCGTTATAAGATTCAATAGGTGAGATCTCATGAAAGAGATCTTGTATCCCATTCGCCTTCAATCGTTTGAAGGAATCCAGCTGAACCTTAATTAGGGGTGGTAAAGGATAACGATAACTAATGCGAGCGTAACTTTTGGCTTTATCTACCTGAGCCATAGATTCTCCCTCTTCCTTTTTCTACTTGACCAAACTGCCCTGCAGCGGTTACTATACGCGTTAATATGCCCCGGTTCACAACCAGGGCAAGGAAATATGACGATGGATATAAATACTGATACATTTTTAAATAAAAAGTATCCTCTGGGTCGATTTTAACCCAGACACAACATTATATAAAAAATAGGCTCATCGGTCAAGGCATCCAGGGGGGATTACAAGAAATGCCGGAACCAGGATATAGGTCATGGAAAATAACCATAAGTCAGGTTTCATCGCTGTCATGGGTCGCCCAAATGTGGGTAAATCCACCCTGCTGAATCGTCTTTTGCAGCAAACCATAGCAGCTGTTTCACCCAAACCCCAAACCACCCGCTTGCAGCAGCTGGGCATATTGACCCTTCCAGAAGGGCAGTTGATCTTCATTGATACTCCCGGATTGCATTTTCCGAAACATAAATTAGGTGAATTCATGAATCAAGACGCCCTGCAGGCGTTGGGAGACGCTGATCTAGCACTGCTGATCCTAGACGGAAGCGCTCCCCCAAACCAGGAAGACCAGATATTTGGAGAAGCGTTAAGGGAGTTAAAACAGAAACCACCGGTCTTTCTGGTTCTAAACAAGATCGACAAACTCGACTCTAAAGAACTCCTGGACCGGATCGCGCAATACCAGGCTTTGTTACCGGACACTACGCTCATTCCGATATCCGCCACAGCTGGCGATAACCTGGATCAACTGGAGAGCATGATCCTTGAAATTCTTCCTGAAGGCCCCCTGCTCTACCCCGAAGATCAGGTCACAGACCTTTACGAACGAGAAATCGCGGCTGATCTGATCAGGGCAGCCGCAATGAGTTTGCTGCAAAAAGATCTTCCGCATGTGATTGCCGTCCGCATGGACGAATACACGGAAAGGGATAACGGTTCAGCATATATTGAAGCAACGATATTTGTCGAACGAGATTCTCAAAAAGGTATCTTAATCGGAGAAAAAGGAAATATGATCAAGAAAGTTGGATCCTCTGCCCGCAAAGAAATTGAATCCATGAGCGGCAGGAAAGTTTTCCTGAGACTGCGGGTCAAAGTAAAGAAGAACTGGCGTAATGACCTCAATGCCCTGCGTTTGTTCGGGTTTAAGAAGAAGAAATAAAGCTTCTGATTTTAATCGTCGGATACCACTTCAAAAATCGTTGAGTACTCCACTGAATTACCGGCCTGGTCTTGAGCGGTGATATGTAGCTCGAATTCTCCCAGGATCATTGACCAGGGAAGGATATACGGAGCTACTTTCCGGGAGGAAAGCAATTCTCCGTTCAAGTAGAATTCAACCTGATCGATCTCTGAATTATTTTCAAACTCGACTTCAAACAGTATCTCACCACCCTGTTGGAAAGGGATCTCTCCCCCGGCCAAATCTGTTGTAAAAGTCATCGACGGTGGAGTGTTATCTACCGAGACAATTAACGAGGTTTTTTCAATCTGCTGCCTTTCCTGGATCAAGACCAACTGGAGTGCATAAATCCCATCCTCCAGGTTTGTTGTATCCCAAGTTCCTAGCCGCGTAAAAAATGACGGCGTTGAAATTTCAGGGCCAATCTGGATCCATGAGCCAGGATTTAAACCATTTCCATACTGCAGTCTGGCGGATACAAAATCATCCTCAGGGATTGACCCGATTATTCTTACCCTGCCATTCACAAAAGAATAGGTTCCTGGAGTTGTGAACGATAATCCATCATCCCTTTCTTCTGGAATATCGAGATCAAATAGGGTTGGTGCAGTATCGATCCCTGCTTGATCTGCCCAGGATCTTGCTTCAGGAGGTACACTCAAATAAACACGTTCCTCAATTTGACCGGATGGGGTGAATACCGATGCCAGCAATCCGGTTTCCCTGTTGATCTCGAAAGACTGGAATAAATTATCGGCTCCCACAGGTTCATTACCCCGAATGAATATCTCCCGGACGATCCTGGGACAATTCTCCGTAGGCAGCTGTCCTGAGGGATAACAAACATCCAGGGTGATGATATTGGCCGGAATAGTCCAGTCCTGTGCAGGCAGATCTCTGGATATGTATTGGGTAATCGCCCTCCAAAGATGAGCGGCAATCTGCTGGTAATCAGGCCCAGAGCCACCCCCCTCGGGTGAGCCAACCCAAGAAGCAGTGACAATCTGGGGAGTGTAACCGATTACCCAAGCGGAATTTCCATCGGCTACAGCTCCAACCTTCACAGCTGCAGGCCTGCCAATCTGAAATACATCACTGAGAGAGGAATCCGCCCAGGCTTCTCCATCACTCAGTGAGTCGTTAATAAGGAAAGCCATTTCTTCGCTGATAATCTTCTTTTCAATAAATAAGTTACCACTGGTGACAATTTCTCCGGACCAGGTTTCGATCCGCCGCACCGCAGAGGGTTGGATCTCCAAGTTGGAATTTCCGGTTGATTTTCCACGCAGATACCCCTGGTTGCCAAAAACGCCGAATCCCTGGGCGAGGTCAACCAAATCCAGGTAAGGATTGTCCGGAAACACAAGGCAATCAAGACAAACTTCCTCGCTCAGGGAATAACCAAATACTGTCAAAGTGCTTGGATAAATATTTTTCTCCTGAGCGGACCAGAACTTGTTGGCAGGAGATAAATAATCATTCACCAGGGCTTTACGCATACTCACTGGTCCTAGGTACTCACAATCCTGGTCACATCCGGGATGCAGCAGACCAACCGAAAGTTCTTCATTTACAGGAATATCCCAAACCAGGGAAGCCGGTTCAAATCCCTGGGCAAATCGATTCAGATATAAAAATGGAGTGATCAAGGTACCCGGATTCCTGGGTTCTGATAATCCTGGTTTCTTCCCAGAATCCGTGATCCCCGCCATTGCGAGAAGCTCACCGGAACTGGGATCGAGAAGAACCAGATCGATCTCCAGAGAATCCGAGTTATCAGCTATTTGACCAGTGTAGCGAGGTAATAAGCGGGCAGCTTCACAATTATCGCTCACCGGTTTTTCCTCGCCATAAGCCCGACCGATCATGATTTCGGCAGTGCATTCCAGGGTCTGCTGCAAAACCAGATCGATCGTTGAGAAGATCTGGTATCCACCCCTTATCAGGCGGTCCCGGGGAACTGACTTACTGGCTTCCTCCAGAATGTACTCTACATAAACAGGTCTTGGTAGATTAAGCCCTTGATCAGGATCGGCATAAAACAGCTGCTTCTTTCCGGTTTGTTCCGCAACCTGGGAAGTGATGAAATTTGCCGCTGCCATCTTATCCAGAATATCCTCCTGGTTTTCCTTGGCTGCGGTAGGCGCGTCAAATGGATTCAAGGAGGGATATTTGGCAACTGCTGCCAGAAGGGCGGATTCAGCCAGTTCCAAATTCCCCAATTCTTTGCCAAAGTAATACCGGGAAGCCTGCGCAGCACCGTAGATCTCCTGGCCGTAATAAACACTATTTAGGTACCATTCCAGGACTTTCCGTCTTCCATAGTCGGCGATCATCTGGTCAGAAAGCAGACCAACCCGGATCTCATAATATGGATGGCCGATCTCATCCCACAGCAATAACTCCTTAACAAGCGATTGTGTAATCGGATCAGGATCATTATTCAGAATGCCAGAAATGAAGCCTTCCGGTTTTTCCAGAAAAGTAACATCCATAGCAGCCAAAGTGGCCTGGATCAGTTCCTCAGGCACATCACGGAAGAACAGCATATTCCCATCAGTGATATTTACATAATGACGATAGTCTACTGCCGGGTTTTCAAACCGCCACAATTCCTCTACTCCCTGCTGGTCGGTTATCCTGGTAGGCATTAACAGGGATCCATTCTGGGGATTTAGCAGAACCTCCATCTTCTCTGGTGTAGGCAAACCTTTGGTGATCTCGGAATAACGGCTCACAGCATAAATAACACCCCCTGCCATGCCAATGCTCAAAAATGCAGCCAATAATAAACCGATCGTTCCCAAGGGATTGGATCGGTTCTTTTTTCTTTGATTTGATCTGAACCGCATAATATGCGATTTGATATCCATAGGGGGTTGATTCCTATTGGATCACTTTGGAAATGTAATCCATCAGTTCCCGAGCTGATTCCTGGTTCTTCTCACTGGGGCCGCCAATCATGGTCGCCAGTTCCTTGATCCTTTCTTCCCCACTGATCTCCTGGACCCGGATCGATGTCCGGCCATCCGCCAAACCTTTCACCACTTTGAAATGCTGTTGGCCAAAACCGGCCAACTGGGGCAAATGTGTGATGCAAATGACCTGATGCTCGGGGGTAAGCCGGTAAAGCTTCTCACCAACCACTGCGCCGATCCTGCCGCCGATCCCCTGATCGATCTCATCAAAAACCAAAGTGGAAATGTGGTCTGCTTTGGCAAGCACATTTTTCAATGCCAGCATTAACCGGGCGGTTTCCCCGCCTGAAGCGGTTTTCGCGAGCGCTTTTAAACCTTCCCCCGGATTGGCCTCGATCAGGAATTCCACTTTTTCCAATCCGTAAGGATAATATTCCAGCCGTTTTCCATCCTCAACCGGTACACCTGTATCTGACTCAGTTTCCCTGAAGAAGACTTCAAATCGGGATCCCGCCATCTTCAGATCATCAAGCTGTATTTCCAATTCAGAAGTCAGCCGTTGGGCTCCAGATTTCCTGCTCTGGGTCAGCTTCTGGCCCAATAATCCCAATTTCAAGAGCAGGCTGTTTTCGATTTCTATCAATTCCCCGATTCGGGTGCTCCTGCCAGTTATCTCTTCCAACTCCTGGCGGGCGTTTTCCATATAATTTAAGATTTCCGGAATGGTTTCTCCATATTTCCTCTTCAATTCATGCAGCAGCGCCAGGCGATCCTGGGTATTGTCCAACTCGTTGGCATCAAATTCCAGCGTGTCCAGATACGACCGCAGGGATTTTCCAAGCTCAAATAAGCCATCACTAAGTTCAACAACCCGTTGATTTTGGGTTTCCAGGGCCGGATCAGTTTTCGAGAGAACCTCCATTGAACTGACGATCTGGCCAACCAAATCCATCACAGTGGGTTGATGAGTAGGTGCATCATCCAGGAGGATAAGAATATTCTGACCCAGGTCGGCAAGCTTTTCGGCATTAACCAACCTGTTGCGAAGTTCGATAAGCGGCTCTTCCTCTCCTTCCACAGGGGCTGCCAGACCAATTTCTTCTGCTTGAAAGGCCAGCAGCTCTTTTCTCTGATCTGCTTCCAAATCAGATTGTCTCAATCCTGCCAGAGTACTTTGGGTTTCTTTCAGCTTTTGATAGATCTTCTGGTACTCTTCCAGCTGTTCAGTTGTTCCTGAGAACCGATCCAGTAATCCCAGGTGTTGGTTAACTCGCATTAAGGAGAGATGTTCGGATTGACCATGAATATCCACCAGATATTGACCCAGCTCAACTAATACTGTGGCATTTGTCCTGTGTCCATTCACCCTGGCAATATTCCTTCTATCTTTTCTCAGTTCCCGGGTCAGGGTCAGAAATTCAGTTCCATCAAGCAGCTCTTCCTGTTCAAGGAGCTTGATAACCGGATCTCTAACATTATCTGGGATCCTAAAAACAGCTTCAACACTGGCAAACTCACTACCTTTTCGAAGCGTAGACATATCCACTCGTTGGCCGAGCAGCATATCCAAAGCCCCCATGATGATGGATTTTCCAGCTCCGGTCTCTCCAGTTAAAATTACCAGACCCGGATCAAATTCCAGGTTGAGAGCATTTATGATCGCGAAGTTTTTAATTCGGAGTTCTACGAGCATATTAGTTTCTTAACTGGTAATACACATAGGCAGAAAGGATCACTGAGAATACCAGATACCAGATCATGGAATAGAGTCCCCCACCAAGGATGGTTCCATAATAGCGGAAATCCCTGATAAGAATGCCAATAACCGGGATTATACTGCCTAGAAACGCTGATACGGTCATGACATATTTTAATAAGGGGGATCGACGGTTTTTGATCGCTTTCTTAACTGTCCAGACAACCAAGTATCCTGCGCCAACGGCAATCAATATCATAAGATAGATACCAAGATTAACCGCAAATAAACTTCCCAGGAATGCGATAACGCCACTTATCGCAACCGCTATAACGTGGTCAAACCATTTTGTGGTGATAAAAATTTTCTGCTGGGAACGTATGCATTCCGGACAGCGGTAGCCAGTAGGCGTGTGAGCGGCGCATTTGATACATATTGGCTTACCGCAGCGGTTGCAACGCAGCTGGGTTTCTACTTTTGGATGAAAAGTACAGGTAAGGGTGGTTTCAGTATCAGACATTTTTTTTGATTGTAGGGTTTTGGTCCATATATGGGATCAAGTTCCGGTAGAAATAACCCGGATCGTGGAAACGGATAAAACTGGTCGCATGATCACTGGCCTTGATCTCTATTCTATCTTCATTTACCAGGTTCACAGCAGACTGCCCATCAATGCTGATGACCGCCTGGTGGGAGGTATTAATGATGACAGCGATGCAAACATTTTCTGACAGTACCAGGGATTGTTCAATGGAAAGGTGAGGTGCAACCGGAACAAGAATAATATTCCTCAATTCAGGAGAGAGAATTGGACCGCCCGCAGCCATGGCATAAGCCGTTGAACCTGTAGCTGTCGAAGCGATTACCGCGTCCGCAACAATTGTGCTCAAATGCCGGTTGTTGATCTCAATGACCAGCTGAATCGGTCGGATGGTCTCTCCCCTGCTAATGACAGCATCGTTCAGGGCGGTCCAGCTTCCAAATTCTTTTCCATCCCTAAGGAGGGTGGACTGCAGCATCATCCGCTTTTCCAGCCGGAAATCCCCAATCATCACACGATCCAGAGCACTGCTCCATTCATCTCTCTGGATCTCAGTTAAGAAGCCGAAACTACCCAGGTTAATACCCAGGATCGGGGTACTGGAAATCGCCGCAATATGTCCTGCTCGCAGCATAGTGCCGTCCCCACCCAGAGCAATAAGCAAATCCTGGCTGCCATTGGAAATTCCTTCCCGAAGATCTGGTTCATCCATCTTTCCCAGCTGCACATTTTTTCCCATTATTTTTAGGAACGCGCCGATCTCTTCCGCAAGCGAATACGCTTCCAGGTTTAATGGATGAACCGCTATAGCGATATTGTCAAAATTCAGGTTCTTGTTTGGCATAAGCGGCTTATTCTTCAGGAGGTTGGAATAAATGGTCTGCCAGGGAAGTCGATCCAGGTAATTTTATTTCCCCAAAGTTGGTTTCATATTTTGCCAGGTTATCACCAAGGGCTTTATAAATCAATTTTGCGCTTAGTGGTGATAACAATACCCGAGATTTGAACGCGGGGGCTTTAAGACCAGGCAGCATCTGGGCGAAATCAAAAATGAACTCAGATGGTGAATGTGTGATCCGGGCCATATTAGCATAGACAGCTTCCAGGTCTGGAGGGATTGTGATTCCGGGGATCTTTTTTTCAGTGTTATCTTTTGTCATGATTAAGGCCTCTCAGGTCGAGATCAAACTGACTAGAACGGGATATCATCCTCGTCTACCTGTTCAGAAAATCCTCCACTGGCCGGGGTTTGACGGGATTGGTCCTCTGATCGGGAGGATAAAAAGATCACATTCTGGGCCGTGATTTCGTAACTTGCACCAGTGGTACCGTCATTTCGAGTAAACACTCTTGGGCCGCCGGTCTCGGGATCAACATTTAATCGTCCTTCAATCAGTACCTTGCTGCCTTTCTTTAGATACTGGTTAACTGTCTCACCTCTTGCACCCCACACAGAAACCCTGAACCAGATCGTTTCAGTAATTTTCTGTCCATTTGAATCTGTGTAGACCCTGTTAGTTGCAACGTTGAGATTTGTTACTGCCTGGCCGTTGGGCAAAAAACGCATTTCTGGGTCTCGTCCTAAATTCCCGGCGATGGTAATTTTGTGATACATCATTCCTCCTCTTGAGCAGGTTTTTTCTGCTCTTCCTGGTAATCAAATGATTGCTCTTTTATTATCGAGTATTATACCCTGTCTCACTTTCTAGGTTGCCTTCGTGATGAGCTGACAAATAAACCAACCTGGAGACAGAGATCATATCTTCTTAAATTCCCTCTTGCATAGTTTATTCTTTTGGCAGTACTTCTCTGACAATAAGATCGGAAAAGCTGATCGTGACTGCTGTATCGCCTACAGAACGGGCATACACACCAAAGGAGCCCACCAGCAGCTGGCGGTCCGTCACAGTAAATTGGGGGTCGCCATTTATAAAAACGTGGATCTGGTCATCCACAGCCAATACGGCTATTGTCGAAATGCTTGGTGCACCAACCGGGACCGAAGCGCTTCTGGTCCAGGGATACAGGATCGTTCCTGTTTCGCCCGAGATACTGTCCAGCCGTACCTGACCATCACAGTTTAGAGAGAAGCGGTAATACTGATTTCTGCCAAAGACGCGGAACAGAAAACCATATTCATCCCGAGGTGAACACAGAATTGGACTTGCAGAAATTTCTGCATAAAAATCCTGTAAATCGGGCTTTTCCAGGGTTCCGACAAAAAAGGATCCCGGTTCATTGATAATGATGTTGATTTCTCCATTGGCAATATTGATCTCTCCCCGATCCGACCTGGGAACCGTCCAACCTTCGCCCGATTCGAAATCGTCCTTGAATATGATCTCCCCCAACTCTGCCATGATTTCAGGTGTTGGGGATATCTCAACAGTTGGAGTGCTCTCTATCGTCGATGTTGGGGGGAACCACTCAACTGTTGGAGAAGATGTTGGAGTAATTGTCTGACTGGCAGTTGGTTCCGGTGTTGGAGTAACAACAGGCAAACAGGCTACCAGCGGGACAACGAGAACGAAAATCCAGATTCTTTTCATAATGGTTAAGCGTTGGATCACCTGAGAGCGTTCAGGACCAACAGAGATGATCTTCACCGGTACAGACAGCAATTCTTCAATCCTGGAAACATACTCCCTGGCAGCATCTGGCAGATCTTTCCAAGTCCTGATCGAGGTTATGTCAACCTGCCAACCAGGAACTTCTTCATAAATAGCCTCAACTCCCTCCAGATTGGAAGGGCCCAGTGGCAGGGTTGGTGTCGCTTTTCCGTTAATCCGGTATCCCGTACATAATTTGATCGATTCCAACCCGGACAGGATATCCAGTTTTGTCAAAGCCAGATCGGAAATGCCATTCAGGCGTACCGCATATCGGAGCAGGACGATATCCAACCACCCCACCCGTCTTGGCCGGCCTGTTGTGGTTCCGAATTCATCCCAATCATTTTCACCTGTTCCACGTAAACGAACAGCCATATCTCCGTCCAATTCAGTCGGAAATGGGCCTTCCCCGACCCGGGTTTGAAAGGCTTTCACGACCCCAACCACCC
The DNA here is from genome assembly GCA_021161345.1 of Anaerolineales bacterium. Lineage (GTDB taxonomy): Bacteria > Chloroflexota > Anaerolineae > Anaerolineales > UBA11858 > B10-G9. The sequence goes on from JAGHAU010000080.1 coordinate 11,632, forward strand.
GGTTCGCAGATCCAATGCCCAACCCAAGTCCAACCAGCGCACCGGGAGCAGTTGGTGTAGAACTGGTCACAAAAGGATAGGTGCCGTGATCCAGATCCAACAATGTCCCTTGCGCGCCTTCTGCCAGGATGATACTTCCTTCTTTAAGAGCTTGATAGGCAAATTCACCAACTTCAATAATATAAGGGCCCAGTTTTTCAGCATAATCCTGATACTGTGCGGCAATAGTTTCACTATCAAGGGCTTCTGCATCATATAACTTCTCGAGCTGATGATTCACATTATCAATATGGCGGCTTACAGCTTCTCTAAAATAAACCGGGTCCAGCATGTCTTCCATCCTCAATCCTGAGCGGGTGACTTTGGAATTATAGGCAGGACCTATCCCTCGTTTAGTGGTCCCAATCAAACCCTCACCGCGCGCTGCTTCCCGGGCTCCATCCAGAGCAATATGACCGGGTGTAATGACATGAGCCGCATGAGAGATTTTGATGCGATCAGGATTTACTTCCACTCCCGCTTTTCGGATCCGATCCATTTCATTAAGAAGGGTTGCGGGATTTATTACCATCCCATTCCCCAGCAGGCCCGTCGAGTGGGGATGGACCACACCAGAAGGCAGTAAATGGAGTTTAAATATCTCCTGCTCAACGCTAACCGTATGACCGGCATTATCCCCGCCATAATACCGAGCCACTATATCTGCTTTAGCAGCCAACAGATCCACAATCCTTCCTTTGCCTTCATCTCCCCATTGGGCGCCAACAACAACAGTTAAGGGCATCTTTCTCTCCTGAAACAAATATAATTTCCTTCATGTTGAATTCAATATAAAATCCCGTGTTAATAATCATCCCGACATACTAAAATCATTCTAGCATACTAGTATAA
>JAGHAU010000086.1 GCA_021161345.1 Anaerolineales bacterium
AATATATATTGTTACCTTATTGTGAAGGCTGTTTAGGTAAGTATATCTGGGTGTCAATCCAACTTGCGTAATTTCCGCACTGAAAACAGGCTGCCGAAGAAGATCGCGAAAATGGCAAACCCAACCAGCTTAAGCAGGACAGGCTTGAAGTTGACCGGCCAGGTATTGAACAGTACCAAATCACGGATGGGATCCACGGCATAGGTATTGGGGAAGAGCCAGGCGATCCCGTACTTCAACCGAAGGTACAGATTCGAGTTTTTGGTAGCGAAACACTGTTCGGCGATGAATGCCAAGCGCCTCTGCGACATCTGAAAACCTTAATCCCAATATCTCATTGGCTTGATGGATTGCATCAACCGCAGCTTGCTTGTCTAGAATAAAAGTGTCAGTAGCTATCATGTCTATCCCCACCCATTAAAAGGGAATTTTTTTTATATGTCATGTCTTTAGATACAAATAGTACCTCACTACAGAAATTGAGCCGAGTTCTTGGTAATGCTCCCCTACCCTAGTGTTATCTTACAAGTCACTGGAAAATGGTCCGACCCAGCCGGATACTTATGATAGATCCTCTCACCGCCAGGCATCTCTCTCCAGATCTTTCCATCACTCACCCACCCTGCCAGGTTGCGGCTGTAGAGGATGTGGTCAATCAAGACTCTCATGTATGAACCGTTGATGATGGGATCCTGAAAACTTGCTGTGTATTGAAGTCTGTGACTTTATCAGCATTGCAGGCAAGCACTACATGGAGCGTCTTGTTAGCGCTGCTGAGTTAATCTTTCCCTCGAATGAATCATTGGCCTACGATAAATTGTAGTGTCAAGGGTAAATAGTAAATTCGCCCAAAAACAAAATAAAGCATTTTTGCATATCCCCCCAAAAAGGTATATTCCAGCGCTATTTATTTGAGGGCGTAGAGCCAGATCGTGAAACCAATTCTGGGTGTCTCTCGGATTCCTACCGTATATTTATGCACGAAAATGGGAGATACCCAAGGTTGAAAAAAGACCAACTTATCAAAAACCCCACCAGTTTACTCTCAATTGAAGTAAGATTGGCAAGGCTTCCCCAGTCTTTAATTACAGTTCTGTAACATGGTCTAGGCTTACTTGTTACATATAATAAAATAACATCAACCAAGGAAGTTCTATTGTGATACTAAATAACGCCATTATTGTGATCTCCGGAGCTGTTATTCTGGCAGCCGGCTTGGTCTATGTCTTAAGGATTGTCGTTCTGCTAAAGAATTACGGCCTGGCTCGGCCCTGGATTTTCCTTTCGGCCATGATTGGATTCTTTTTCCTGGGATATATCTTTATAGCCCTATTATTCCTCGATATTGCTATGGTTCCTGCTAATACGCTAGAAGGTTTGGTTACGACCATCTTCTTTTTTGGTGCTGTTTTTGTCACCATTCTGGCAATATTAAACCACAATCTTTTTGGGGACATCTTTGGAAGGGGAATTGACGATACCAAGGCTTTCAGGATCTTTGCCGAGCATATAGGCATGCCTCCTCGCAAGGTGATGGCAATGACCCGGCCGGAATATTCGGTCGCTTGCGAGATCTGCGGGGGAAATGTGAAGTATTCCGTCCCTGAGCTTGTCCGCACCCACCCCCGGATCGATCGAGGAGTGGTGGTGGATCAAGCCATGGGTGGCACTAATTACCAGTTTTATGTACGACATTATTGTGAAAAGGAGTTAAGGGAGATTCCCGTCCGCCATGACAGTCAGTTTGAATATCGATCGCACCGACCTTCACGTCCCGTATAATAAGGCTATGTCAGAAAAAGTTTCTGGTTATGTTATGCTGGTTGGCAACGGGGCGGTTGGAAAGACTACTGTATCCAAGGTGCTGGCATTAACCAATCAAGGGGATCAACCCTCTCAAGAGATCCTGAACGGCATTCGAAAAACCAACAACCTGGAATACGAGTTCGTTACTACTCATCAGCAAATTGGGGATAAGGATTACAGTGTTACTCTGCAGTTCTTGATTCCGCCTGGACAAAAAAAGGCAGATGGTGATGCAACAGGACGTTCCTTTGAGGAAGTAATGGATATCTTCAGGCCGACTATCCACCGCCTGGATGTTGTGCTGTTTACGTATGATATGACCAGCATGGCCAGTTTCCATGATCTGGTTTACTGGATTGACGGCGTAGGCGATTTACTGAATGATGCTTCACATTTCATTCTGCTGGGCACTCATCTTGACCGGGAGAATGATCTGGAGATCACCCGGGGTGATATCGAAGAAGGACTGGAATACCTGGCAGGAGAGATGCGGACCATGCGTCCCAGCTGGAAAGGGAATTTTGCCAGGTTGGAAGTGTCGAACTTAACAGGCGAAAATCTAGATTCCCTGCTTTTCTATCTGGCAGGCAGCGTGATCAGCTCCAGGAATATGATTCCTTAGCCGGGTGAAATCCAGCGGCGGGTTGAATAAAACCGGACCTACCTGAAAATTTTCAGCCAGGTCCTTTTGAGTTATAAAAGCTGCGAACCAGGTAAGGTTATGATAGATTTGCCAATCAGGAATAAGAGATACTACGATAATATAAACGGCTTACCAAGATCATTGAAGGAAAAATTAGCATGGGAGAAAAATGGACAGCAGATAAAATTCTGGATCTATCTGGAAAAACTATCATCATAACAGGCGCAAATAGTGGAATTGGTTATGAATCAGCCCGGGAATTCATCCGTAATGGCGCGGAAGTGATCATTGCAAGCAGGGATCCAATCAAAGCTGACCGAGCTGTGCTGAGAATAGAGGAAGAGTTTCCGGGGGCAAAGCTAAAATTTATTGAACTTAATCTTGCCAGCCTGGAATCTATCCGGAAATTTGCAGGAGAATTCAAATCAAATTACGACAGATTGGATATTTTATTAAATAATGCCGGAATCATGATGGTTCTTTACGGAGAGACTGAAGACGGGTTTGAATACACGATGGGCACAAACCACCTGGGCCATTTTGCATTGACTGGTCTTTTGATGGACAGACTTTCTACAACGCCTGGAGCCAGAGTGGTTTCCGTCGCAAGCAATGCTCATTATGCTGGAAAGATGGATTTTAATAATCTGCTCTTTGAAAATGGGCATGAATACACTCCAATGAAAGCCTACAGCAGATCCAAATTGGCAAATCTACTCTTTACCTATGAAATTCAGCGGCGTTTTCAATCCAGAGATCATGGTGTAATTGCCCTGGCAGCCCACCCCGGAATCGCGGCCACCAGTCTGGCGAACCATTTATTCTTTAACAAGATCTCGTGGCTGATCCAGCCGGCAATGAAATTGATCTTCCAGAGTTCGGCCATGGGGGCATTGCCCAGCTTGCGAGCCGCTGTGGATCCGGAAGCCCGGGGCGGTATGTACTATGGCCCAGGCGGCAGGGGGGAAAAATCGGGATATCCAATCGTTGTGGATTCTAATTCAGCATCCAAGGATGAAAAAGACGCCCTGAGGCTTTGGGAACGGTCAGAAGAATTGACCGGAATACGTTATTTGGATTGAGCCATTGACTGACATGAAGTTCCAGTATCATGGCCGTTTGTGGAAAATCTCTTAGTTGATAAAAATCTGATTAATTATTGATCTTAGACCTCTAGCTGATCAATAACCTTTCGAATGGTCGCAGCACTTTGTTCCAGTTGAGCACCCTCATTTGCTGTGAGAGGAACCTGAAGAGAATTTAATATTCCCATACCCCCAACCAGATGCGGCAAAGACAGAGTCACGTTTTTTACTCCGGCAACTTCTTCCCGGGGAGTGCAGACAGTTAAAATCGCCCGTTGATCACTGAGAACTACCGAGACGATTTTGGCAATTGCGCTGCCAACTCCGTAATATGTTGCCCCTTTTCCTTTGATGATCTCATAGGCCGCATTGCGTACTTGCTGGTCTATTTCCTTTTTATCGTCATCGTCAAGGCAAATATCCCACTGTTCACAAAAAGATTCCAGGGGGATATTGCCTACTGTGACTGGTGAAAATGGGATCACTTCTGAATCGCCGTGTTCACCCAATACATAAGCATGCACATGGGTAGAATCTACGCCCAAATGCTGACCGAGAAGGCTCCGGAATCTGGCACTGTCCAGTGTGGTTCCAGTGCCGATCACTCTGCTGGAGGATAGGCCAAAATCCGCGGCACAGGAGGCAGCCAGGTGAGTCATGATATCTACTGGATTTGAGGCAATCAGCAAAATGGCTTCAGGGGAGACCTGTAAAATTTCTGGAATGACCGATCGAAATACGGCGGCATTGCGTGTGAGCAATTCGAGGCGAGTCTCACCCGGTTTTTGGCTCACTCCAGCTGAAATAACCACAATTTTCGAACCGGCCAGATCTCCATAATCCCCGCTGTGTACTAATAAGGGATGTGTGAAGGGCACAGCGTGGCGCAGATCATTGGCTTCAGCGTTAGATCGTTCCTGGCTCAGATCCACCAGGATGATTTCCCGCCCAATACCTTGATTGATCAGGGCATAGGCCGCTGTTGATCCTACTAACCCTGCTCCAATAATGCCTACTTTCATTACAGATCCTTTGTCTATAAGGAGCAGACGTAAACCGTTTACAAAAACCTACTTTATTGGTGTGCAGGAACAGGAAAACTATCCTGATGATGATCGTATGTTTTGAGGATTATTCGATCGGATGCACCAGTATCCGGCCCGAGATCTCTCGCCCCAAGGCAATTTCCTTGCCGGCTATTTCCACTGTGAATGGGCCGTTGTAGGGAGCTTCATCGACGATCTTCAACATCGTACCTGGCAGCAAACCCCGTTCCTCCAAATATTCACATAAGACCAGTTCCGGCTGGTCGATCCGGATGATCTCAACTTCCACTTCACAGCTGATCTCATTGAGTGGAAACGCTGGTGGAATCTCAATATTTCCGTTGGCGTCAGGGATGGGGTGCCCGTGGGGGCAGATAGTTGGATTCTTGAGAAATACCGCCAGGGCTTCCGTTACTACAGCATCAGTAGCATGCTCCAACCGGCAGGAAATATCATAAACCTGGGACCAGGGGATATCAAGGTTGTCTGCTAGAAATCGTCCCCATAAACGCTGCCGCCGCACAACAATCAAAGCTCTATGCCGTCCGGTATCGGTCAACACTACTCCCTTGTAAGGGGTGTGGATGATCAATTTACCTGCTTCCAGCCGTTTGACCATTTCCGCTGCGGATACAGGGGAAACCCCCATGCGCTTGGCGAGCAGAGATACCGCAACCGGTTCTTCCCCATCGGCAATTTCAAAAACCGATTTTAAGTACATTTCCCTGCTTTCAGATTCGGGCATGGGGGATTCCTTATATTATCCTGTTTGCCAACTTGATTATAATCCTGAAATATTGAGTTTTATAGGATTACCCTCAACCTGAAGTTGCAGATTCTTTGGAGCTGATTTATTGGTTTTCCTGTTAAGGCTATTTTGCCGGATTATCTGGAGCAGCGAGTCTGGTATGATTTGAGTGTAATTGTTTTATATGTTTGAAATAAATCCTATGAAGAAAATTTCCCTATCCCTGCTGATTTGCCTGGCGCTGCTGGTGGTTTTTCCCACTTCAACCCGGGCTCATCCTGCAGATATGTATTATCACACCTGCACGGTCAAACTTTCGCCAGATGGCATCTTTATCACCTGGCAGATCGTTCCCGGCCCAATGATAACCCAGAGTATCTGGTTCGATGTGGACAAAGACCAGGATGATCTGGTTTCAGATGCAGAAGCGGCAGACTGGGTGAATTCTATATTGATGACTTTCAGCGTAGAAATAGATCAGGAACCCCTCACCTTGGAGTTGGGGTCTGTTCAATGGCCTTCGTCTGTGGATACCCTTTTCAGCGGAGAGGAACCAATCATCATCAATCTGTTTGCTGACTGGCCAGAAGAGATCCAGTTTGATGCCCTGGTATCCCTTCACAACCGCTTCAATCCCAAAAGCAGTCTGAGCTGGTTTGAGATCCAGGCCGAAGGCGGCTTGAGTTTTGAAATTCCAGACCAGAACAGCGGCAATTTGGAGATCCTGGTAGGCCTGGAATCAGGGAATTCTGAAACTGCCCGTCTGACAGGTTGGGAAAGCGGTGCCCCCTCCATCCCCTGGGTGGTGGAGTCCATTGGCTTGGGAGAACTGGCTGAAGAGGCTGTGGCAAAATCTCAAGTATCTCCCGCGGCTGGCTCTGGAACTGCATCCATACTGGAGGGGTTGATCAAAAAGCAGGAAGGATCTTTCACATTCATCCTGGGCGCTTTATTGCTATCTGCCTTGTTGGGCGCGCTGCATGCCCTCAGTCCGGGACATGGGAAAACAATCGTTGCAGCTTATCTGGTCGGTTCGCAAGGGAAGGCCTACCACGCTGTCGTCCTGGGCGGGATTGTTACCCTGACGCATACGGGTTCGGTATTCTTGTTGGGAATATTGACCTTAACTGCCTCCCGTTATTTTCTGGCAACGGATATTTTCCCTGTTCTGGAATTGATCTCCGGGTTATTGATATTTGTTCTTGGTATTGGTTTGCTTTTTCCTCGCTTAAAACTCTGGTTCCTAGATTACCAGCAGAAGCGCAAAGTTAAGCAAGTGAAGGGAGAGTCAGGAATTGATCTGCCGCATGGTGAAAAACGTTTGGTGATCGGCCAGCCCATAGAAGAAATTGGTCCAACCCACAGCCACGATCCCTCAGACCTGGGATCGATCCCCAGGGAACCTTCCGTGGGCAGCCCATTGGAGAATATTCGCTGGCGTAATTTGATACCGCTGGCGATCAGCGGGGGTCTGGTACCCTGCCCAGATGCGATCGCAATTTTATTGGTAGCGGCGGCGATCAACCGGATTGTTTTTGGATTGAGCTTGATCATCACTTTTAGTTTTGGTTTGGCAGTTGTATTGATAGCCATTGGTCTGCTGATCGTGCAGGGTAAACGACTTTTTAAGCGGCTGCGATGGTTTAATAAAGCTGCCCTGATTATGCCGATCATCAGCGCCCTGATTGTCTTAACTGCTGGGGCCTGGCTGTCAGTTTCTGCTCTTCAAAATATTTCTGAATTCCCCGGTTCGTCCCCTGCAGATCAAAGATCCACTCAATTCCGCTTGAAAGAAGCTGATGTTCTCTATACGTCCCTGGACGAAAAGAATCAAACCCAGCTGTTCATAATCCCGGCCGATGGTGGGACCCCGACAGCCCTTTCAGAAGGGGGTAATATTTGGTACTTTGCTGTGGCGCCGGATCACAGCCAGGTAGTTTACGCAGCGGATAATGGCACTAATGGATCGCAGTTGTGGCTTTGGGATTCGGGAACATCACGGAATGAACTACTCATGGAGTGCACCAGCGCCTATTGCTCAGAAATCGCCTGGTCGCCTGATGGACAGAGGATCCTTTACAGTCGGCTGGAATTAGACTCGGAAACCAATCCCGCTAATGTGCAGTCTATCTGGTGGCTGGATCTCAATACCCGGGAATCCGCGCCACTCTTCCAGGATGCGCTGACGCCTGGATTTAGCGCCCGCTGGTCCCCGGATGGGAGATGGCTAAGTTACACTTCTATCAATCCATTGGAAATAAAGATCTACCAGATGGAAACTGGAGAAAGCCGGATCCTGCCTAATACTCTGGGTTATCCGGCGGTCTGGTCCCCGGACAGCAAAACTGTGATCCTGCAGGACCTGGTATTGGGAGAAACTGGTTATCTGAATAAAATATTCTCCTATTCAGTGGCGGAAGATTGGTTGACCATGCTGGCCTATGACCAGATGTATTATGAATCCTACCCCACCTGGTCTCCGGATGGGGAGTGGCTGGCTGTGGTGCGGCGGGCATGGGTGGAGGGTATTCCGAAAGAGGGCAACCAGCTCTGGGTGATGCACCCTGATGGCACAGAAGCCACCCAATATACAGACGAAGTGAAATTTACCTTTGGGCAGCCGTCCTGGTCATCGGACAGCCGCTACCTGGTATTCGATTATCGAGCGGTAGTGGATGGGCATATCAACCCAGGGATTTGGGTACTTGATCTAAAAACCGGCCGGATCTCAGATCTAGTAGCGCCTGGAAGTCGCCCGGTTTGGTTAGAATAAGGGATTAAGTCTTTCTAAATATAATAAGGGACTTAGTCCCTCTGTTTGCCAGGACTTTGTCCCTTTGCTAATACGTGAAGCTTGGCACATAAATTTATTTATGGTATACCTTATAATTATTTATAAGACATATTTGTAAAAACAACCCGGAAGATGGATTGAAGGATTTATGCTTGTTACAACATTAGACAAATTAGTCCCGGGAGAATCGGGCAGAATCTTAAAAGTAAGTGGAAGAGGGGCTATTCGGCGTCGGTTGGTGGATATGGGTTTTACAACTGGAGCTGTGATAGAGATGATTAAACTTTCCCCGTTGGGGGATCCTGTCGAATATCGACTGCGTGGGTACCATCTCTCTCTGAGAAAATCTGAAGCAATGACAATTGAAGTGGAACTGATATCCGATCCAATCCCACACAGAAGAAGAGGGCATTTTTCTGGATCGGGCCTGACGTTGGGAAGCTGCGGATCTGGTGAGCAAGTTGTTATTACCAGGACCCGGGGGGGCAAAAGGCTTCACAAAAGGCTTGAGGAACTTGGATTAAAACCCGGTTCTGAAGTCAGTATCATTCAGAATGAATTCCCGGGACCCTTGATCATTTCAAATAATGATGGAAAAAGGTTGGTCCTTGGAAAAGGTATGGCCATGCATATCATGGTTAAACCTTCCTGATCCAACCTGGAGAATATTTTCATGAACAAGACCATCGCACTGGCAGGCAATCCTAATGTAGGAAAGAGCACGCTTTTTAATGCCCTGACAGGTTCCCATCAGCATGTTGGCAATTGGCCGGGAAAGACTGTAGAGAAAAAAGATGGCCAGCTGTGGATTGGAGAGCAGGAGATCCGGGTTGTAGATTTACCTGGAACTTACAGCCTGACAGCCTATTCGATCGAAGAGATCATCACCCGCGATTTTATTGTCAACGAAAAGCCCACCGCCGTGATTGCGGTCGTAAATGCCGCCAACCTGGACCGGAATCTATATCTGGTTACCCAGCTGATCGAATTGGATATCCCGGTCATTGTTGCTTTAAATATGACCGATGTGGCCAGAAGACGAGGACTGGCTATTTCTCTGAAAGGATTATCAGAACGCCTGGGAGGGCTCCCGGTAGTAGAGACAGTGGGGAACCGCAGCGAAGGTTTGGAAGACCTGAAAGAAGCCATTGAATTGGTTATCAAATATCCCCACACCGGGAATGTCCAGACCAGCTTCAGTGGTATTGTTCAGGAGGAGATCGAGAGCCTCAAGGTAATGATTGAAGGCCAAGAGCAACTCAAAGAAAATTATCGTCCTGGTTGGCTGGCAACCAAGCTGCTTGAAAACGATCTGGATGTTATTAAAAAGCTGGAAACCCTGGAAGTGGAGGGATTGCTGGAGTCAGCCCGGGCCGCCCGTGAGCGAATAGAAACTCAAACCGGAGAGGATCCAGAGATCCTGATTGCTGATCAGCGCTACCAATTTGTGGACAAGGTGATTGATTCCGCAGTAGAACACCCCCGGGAAACCACCATCACCCGCTCGGAGAGGATTGATAAAGTTGTCACTCACAAGATCTGGGGTTTGCCGATCTTTTTGTTATTGATGTGGTTGGTATTTCAATTCACATCCAATGTAAGTGCCCCTTTCCTCGACTGGGTGGATGTGTTTATCAACGAACTTATCCTCAAGTGGACAGTAAGAATTCTGGGACTTGCGGGGTTAGGGAATTCTTGGATCTCATCATTGATCACTGATGGAGTGATCGCTGGAGTGGGGGGAGTGCTGGTCTTTGTACCTGTTTTGCTCTTCCTTTATCTGGCTCTGGGTGTAATGGAGGATTCTGGCTACATGGCCAGGGCGGCGTTTGTTATGGATCGAGTTATGCGCTGGATGGGCTTACATGGAAAGAGCTTCCTGCCCATGATCATCGGATTCGGGTGTACGGTCCCGGCAGTTTACGCCACCAGGACTCTAGAGAATGAAAAAGACCGTAAGCTAACAGCTTTTCTGGCTACCTTCATGAGCTGCGGGGCCCGCCTCCCTGTTTATGTAGTGTTCGGAGCGGCATTCTTTGGAGCTTCTTCTGGAACGCTGGTTTTTGCCATGTACTTTCTGGGAATAGTTGTGGCTCTGATCACGGGGTTCGTGATGAAAAACACCGTTTATAAAAGTAAACCCCCTGTGCCATTTGTGATGGAGCTGCCGCCTTATCGTATTCCCCGCCCCAGGGATGTCTGGAACCAAATGTGGGAGCGCACTCATGGCTTTCTGGTGAAATCGGGGACTGTGATCCTGGGGGTTTCCGTAGCCCTGTGGTTATTGATGGCGATCCCCGCTCATCAGGATCTGGGTCCGTTTAATGAGATCCAGGCAGGTGACAGCTTATTTGGCCGGATCAGCGGCCTATTAGCTCCGGTATTTAAACCGGCGGGATTTGGATCCTGGCAGACCACTGGCTCGTTGATGACCGGGATTCTGGCCAAGGAGGTCATTGTAAGCACTATGAGCCAGATCTATGCTGGGGAGAGCCTTCCTGTTGTAGATACGACTGCTTCCTTCCAGGAAGATCTTGTTTTAGTGGGAACAGGTTTTGGCAGGGCTGCCTTTCTTACAGTCCAGGAAACGATCAATATCATCCCCCGAACTATTAATTTGATCCCATTTGTGGACTTGGGTGAGCTGGATTTTTTACCAACAGAAGGACAAGAGCTGGATTATACCCGTTTGGAGGGTTCACTGATAAAAGCCTTTGAAAAAACCGCTGGCTCTCCCCGGGCAGGGGCAATTGCCGCAGTTGCTTTCAATGTCTTTGTTTTGCTTTATATCCCCTGTGTTGCAGCAGTCACAGCCATGAAACAGGAATTTGGACGGCGCTGGATGTGGGCCCAGATAACTTATACCCTGGTGATTGCCTGGACTGCCTCTGTGGTGGTTTTCCAGGTGGGAAAGTTGTTTTTTCTCTAGAGGAATGTGAAATGGCAACCACTACATTAAGCAAACTCCTGGAAAAGTTTGAGGAAATTTCTGGTGCGCTGTCCATCCAGGCCTTGGCGTCTGAATTGGAGCTCAGGCCGGCCCAGGTGGAAAGTATGGTGGACTTTTGGATCAACAAGGGAAGGATCCGTGTTTCAACCAATCCATCTGAGTGCGGCAGCTGTTCGGTCCAGGGTGATTGCCCCTTTATACTTGAAATGCCGAGAACTTTTGAGCTGGTAAATGATCATGCTCACAACCAAGAATTGGTTTCACGGATACCCTGCAATCAAAAGTAAATATATCTATGAATCAAAAGAACCGTCAATTCTCAGTTGGCGGTTCTTTTTTTAATCAAGCTGGTGTTGATTGATTTACTTTATTTACCTTTGACACATCGAGCTGACGAATGAATTCGTGGCTGGGAAGGGTAAGTCCCACCTGCGAGGGACTGTTGAATTCTCAACCGCCCTAGGGCGGTTTCCTGACCTCAACAATGACTTCAGTCATCGTGATATTGGTGAAATTTCGTATCCCTTGACATTCTTTAATTACTCCATATAATTAAGCAGACTTAAATATTAAACGAGGTGAAGTATGTCCCCTCAAGATTTGTTTTATTCTATGTTCCACGAGTGGATGGAAATATCCATGCACCGCTCCATGCGCGGGTATATGCATTATGCCCGTGAGAAAGGCTTGTCGAGGTCGATGATAGGCACATTATTTCATCTCAGCCACCGTGACCATGCAGGTGTTACACATTTGGGGGAACACCTCGGTGTCAGCAGCGCCGCCGCCAGTCAGATGCTGGAGCACCTGGTGGAAGAAGGGTTGATTCAGCGCACTGAAGATCCTGAAGACCGCCGAATGAAAAAGCTCTCCTTGACTGAAAAAGGGTATCAGGTTGTGAAAGAAAGTGTCAGCGCACGATTGGGCTGGCTCGATGAATTATCGGCAAATCTTTCTGAAGAGGAAAAAAACCAGATCTCGAAAGTGATTAATTTGATCATCGAAAAATCGAGAGAATTGGATCTCCCTGACAAGGGAGAATGCTAATTAGAGGAGTCCCAAACTTATGCGGCGATTACTTAAATTCTTAAAACCCTATACATTTTTGATTGTCCTGGCGACCATCTTATTGTTCATCCAGGCTAACGCAGATCTGGCTCTGCCGGATTACTTATCCAATATCGTTAATGTTGGCATTCAACAGAATGGTGTGGAAAACGCAGTTCCGGATGCGATCCGCCAGGAAACTATGGATAAATTGCTTTTATTCATGGGGGAAGATGATGCCCAGTTTGTATTAGGCAAATATCACCTTGCAGAACTCGGATCTATTGAAGCGGAAGATCTCATAGAGAAATACCCCTTGATCGAAGGGGAAGAAGTTTTATTCCTGGGCGATTTCGATCAAACCACGACAGATGAATTGAATTCTATCCTGGGGAAAGCCTTTATTGCGGTTTCTGGCATTCAACAGATGGTAGATAACCCTGACGCAGCGATGCCTTTTGGAGAGGGTTTTGATTTCGATCCTTCCCGTATTCCAGCCGGAATGGATGTGTTCCAGGCATTAGGAATGATGCCGGAAGACATGAGATTAGAAATGACTGACCGAATGGAAGAAGCCTTTGAATCCCTGGGAGAGAAAATGATCACCCAGATGGCTGTTGGCGCGGTCAAGGAAGAGTATGAGGCTCTTGGTATGGATGCGAGCAGGCTTCAGCGAGATTATATCCTGCGAACCGGTGGCATGATGCTGCTGTTATCTTTGCTTGGCGGTGTGGCGACAATTGGGTCAGGTTATCTATCCGCCCGAACAGCTGCTGGCGCAGCCAGGGATATCCGGGGAGCGGTCTTTAAAAAGGTAGAAAGCTTTACCAGCGCTGAATTTTCCAAGTTTTCCACGGCATCTTTGATCACTCGTTCTACCAATGACGTCACCCAGGTTCAAACGGTGATCTTCATGTTCATGCGTATGGTGCTCTTCGCGCCGATTTTGGGTGTGGGTGGTGTCATCAAGGCCATTGATAAAAGTGCCAGTATGTGGTGGCTGATCGGTTTGGCTGTCCTGCTGCTGGTAGGGATGATCGTTGTGGTATTTTCGATTGCGGTTCCCAAATTTAAATTGATGCAGGAATTAATTGACCGGCTCAACTTGGTTACCAGGGAAAACCTGTCAGGTATGATGGTCATCCGGGCGTTCAATAAAGAGGATGATGAATTGGTTCGATTTGATAAAGCCAATCGGGACCTAACAGATACAGGCCTTTTTGTCGCCCGCGTGATGGTGATCATGATGCCAATGATGATGTTGATCATGAACGGTTTATCATTGGCGATCATTTGGGTTGGGGCTCATCAAATTGCGGAATCCGCCATGCAGGTAGGTGATATGATGGCGTTCATGCAGTACGCTATGCAGATCGTGATGGCTTTCTTAATGATGTCAATGATGTTCATCTTCTTACCGCGAGCCGCAGTTTCTGGGGCCCGAATTGCAGATGTATTGGATACTGAGGTTGAGATCCAGGATCCTGAAAAACCAGAACCCTTCCCGGTTCCGTTCCGGGGCGAAATTGAATTCAAGGATGTTTCCTTTCACTATCCTGATGCGGAGGATGATGTTATCCAGGATATTAATTTCACTGCCCGACCTGGAGAAACGACAGCATTTATAGGCTCGACCGGCTGTGGAAAATCGACCGTCATTAACCTGATTCCCAGATTCTACGATGTCACTCAGGGATCCATTTTACTGGATGGTGTGGATATCAGAGAAGTAGGGCAGAGCGATTTGCGGGACAGGATTGGTTATGTGCCTCAAAAAGGGACCCTATTCTCAGGAACAATTCAAAGTAATATGCTCTATGCTGATAAGGAAGCTGCTCCGGAAGATGTTCGGGAGGCGCTGGATATTGCCCAGGCTAGCGAATTTGTTTTTGATGATGAAGAAGGCCTTGATTCCGAAATATCACAGGGAGGAACTAATGTGTCTGGAGGTCAGAGGCAGCGGCTGGCAATTGCCAGGGCATTGGTAAAGAAACCGCCCATATATATTTTTGATGATAGCTTCTCTGCCCTGGACTTTAAAACAGATTCAACGCTGCGCAGGGAGTTAAAGGCAAAAACTGGTGAAAGTACGGTATTGATTGTCACCCAACGGGTTGCCACTGTAAAGAACGCTGATCAGATCATCGTGTTAGACAAAGGGCGTGTAGTTGGAAAGGGAGCCCATCTGGAATTGATGAAAACCTGCGAGACCTATCAGGAGATAGCCTCCTCGCAGTTGAGCAAGGAGGAACTGCAATGACAATGCATGGAAGAGAATCTGCAACCCCTCGCAAGGAATCCAGTGGACCAATGAGACGAGGTGGTCCTGGAAGTCATATGGGGGCGATGATGAAAGGCGATAAAGCCCGGGATTTCAAGGGCACAATGAGCAAGCTGTTGGCTTATCTGGGATCCTATAATATTGGCATTCTGGTTGTGATGGTTTTTGCAATTGCCTCAACAGTATTTACAATCATTGGACCTAAAATTCTCGGAAGGGCGACTACGAAACTCTTTGAAGGTGTAATGGCAATGATTGCCGGCACTGGTGCTGGCATTGACTTTGATTTTATTGGTCGGATCATTTTGATCACGATTGGTCTTTACCTGACTTCAACAATATTCAGCTATATTCAGGGATGGATCATGTCTGGTATAGCAGTGGACATCACATATCGCTTTCGAAAAGATATCGTTAAAAAGATCAACCGCATGCCTTTCAAGTATTTTGATAATACCAGCCAGGGTGAGGTGCTTTCCAGGATCACCAACGATGTTGATACGGTGAACCAGACCCTGAACCAGAGCCTCTCGCAAATCATCACATCCGTGGTAACTGTGGTTGGCGTGCTGGTCATGATGCTGACTATTAGTTGGAAAATGACCCTCGTGGCGCTAACGATCATTCCAATATCTGCAGTGGTTGTAATGCTGATCGTTCGCCAATCTCAGAAGTATTTCACACAGCAACAGGAATACCTGGGTCATATCAACGGACATGTAGAAGAAATGTTCGGCGGCCACCTGGTGATGAAGGCCTTTAATGGCGAAGCGGATAGCGTCGAGAAATTCGAAGGGTTTAACAAGACACTTTTCAGTTCTGCCTGGAAATCGCAATTCTTGTCGGGATTGATGATGCCGGTGATGCGTTTTGTGGGCAACCTTGGTTATGTGGGAATTTCTATTTTGGGCGGCTACTTGGCCATCCAGAAGGCGATTACCGTGGGAGATATCCAGGCCTTTATTCAGTATGTGAACTCCTTTACCCGGCCTATCACCCAGATCGCTAACATTTCAAATGTGCTGCAGCAAACCGCGGCAGCCGCTGAGCGAGTATTTGAGTTCCTTGAGGAAGAAGAAGAGATCCCGGAAGTTGAAAACTCAGTCGTCCCGGATGAGATCAAAGGCCATGTCGAATTCCAAAACGTGCAGTTCGGCTACGATCCTGAGGAAATCATCATTAACGATTTTTCGGCTGATGTACAGCCAGGACAAAAAATTGCCCTGGTAGGACCAACGGGTGCCGGAAAAACCACTATGGTCAAACTCTTGATGCGGTTTTATGATGTCCAGAAGGGCGCCATTATAATCGATGGGCAAAATATCAAGGATTACAAACGGGCGGATCTGCGCTGTTTGTTTGGCATGGTGCTGCAGGATACCTGGTTGTATAACGATACCATCATGGAAAATATCCGTTACGGTAGACCGGGAGCGAGTGACGAAGAAGTGATCCGGGCTGCCAAAGCGGCTCACGTTGATCACTTTGTGCGCACACTATCAGAAGGTTATGATATGGTGCTTAATGAAGAAACATCCAATATCTCCCAGGGACAGAAACAGCTGCTGACCATTGCCCGAGCTTTTGTGACAGATCCCAGCATGTTAATCCTGGACGAAGCCACAAGTTCAGTGGATACCCGCACAGAGGTGTTGATCCAGAAAGCGATGGAAAAATTAATGCAGGGCCGCACGTCCTTCATTATCGCCCATCGGCTATCCACCATCCGCAATGCGGATCGGATATTGGTCATGAATGAGGGCGATATTGTGGAGCAAGGCAATCACGGAGAGCTGCTGTCAAAAAATGGCTTTTATGCAGAGTTATATAACAGCCAGTTTGACTTGACAGGGGAGAATTGAACTTCCTGAGCTAATGATTAAAACCGCACCAGAATTTTCTGGTGCGGTTTTTTTTATATGTGAGTTTTTTTAGGATCGATTTTCTTTGAAAATACTCTGGCCAATTCCAGGCCAGATCCGCAGAATTCCAAACAACCCTCGCATGATGTTCCAGCCGCCAATTAGAATCCAAACCCAGACCAATGAACTATAGTTACTTTGTTCCAGGATCCAGAGACTGATGATCCCGGCCAGAGAAGCCATTAACATGGCATTGCGCAGGTAGCGGAAATCGCCGGTCCCCCAATGGATGCCATCAGTTAAGAAAGCCAGGGAATTGATTGGTTGGCTAAGGGAGGAGATCCCCCAGGCGTATATAAAGACACCCATGGCTGTGAAAGGTACCAATAGATCGATCACTAGATATCGTCCAACCCACATCAGGATGCCCAGAAGTACACCGGTTCCGAGACTCCACCATAAACCTACTCTCACCACTCGTTTTACAGTAGATAATGAATCCTGTCCAATAAAGAAGCCGACCAGGGATTGAACTGTGGCCGCAAATGCATCCAGGACGAGAGCGGTAAAGACCCACATTTGGCGGATAACCTGGTGTGCTGCACCCGCATCCGCACCGAGTTGATTGGCAACCCGGGTTGTATAGGCCAGGAAAAGGTTTAATATTCCGGTGCGTATAAACATGTCTCCGCCGATGGAAAGAAGCGCCCCGGCATCCTTAAAGACGATTTCTCGGGTTGTACCAAGTTTTTTATTTACCAGTAGAATACCAGCCAGGGCACCCAGCCATTGGCTGATCGTGCTAGCCAGGGCTGATCCGGCTACACCCAGGGCTGGAAAGGGACCCCGACCGAAGATCATCAACCAATCGAGGAGCAAATTCAGAAGGTTTACTCCCAGGGCGATCCACAAGGGTGTTTTCATGTCCTGGCGGCCGCGTAGAGCGCCGAAGCTAACCAGGGTCAATAAAACGGCCGGCGCGCCGAAAAGGCGGATTTGCATATATGAGACTGCGTTAGTCTTGACAGCGCCAGAAGCACCCAATAACCCTGCCAGCCAGGCAGCACTAGGTCCGATCATCAAAATTAACAACAACCCAAAACCGGCTGCTAGTAGTAATGCAAGGCTGAGAGTTTTTTTGATTTTTTCCTGATCACTTTTTCCATAAGCCTGGGCAATTTCGGTTTGGGCCCCAACTCCCAAAAAATTAAACATCCAGAATAAGCTGGATAAAGCAGTGGTGCCCACTCCCAGGGCCGCCAGGGGAACCACTCCCAGAGAGGAGATAAAGGCTGTGTCCACCAGGGCAGTGATTGGCTCCGCGGTCAGAGAAATAAGCACCGGCAGAGATAAACTGATCATGGTTCGGTGCGGACGTTTAATAAACGGGTGGGGAGTTGTTTCCATAAATTGATCTCAATTAGGGGCGTTCTAATAAAGGCACAGATCAGATAGACCATATTTTACCGCTGTTCAGCGGCAATGAATTTGAAACTTAATTCGTGGATTTATAAAACCCCCACTCCCAGAAGAGCATACCAGCCCATTCTTGTGGAGGGTTTTGATCATATTTACCAGAGTATCATCTATTTTGTGGATGACAGGAAGGCGGTTATTGTCTATGCTATTACTATTGCTAAAAAGAATTCAAAATTCCATTAAGTTTATTACTACCAAAAAGGAACCAGAAGAATGGAAAAAAACCATCTTTGTCTTCTATGTCCTGTGTTGATGACTTTTATGGTTTTGGCAGGGTGTATTAAGGTTGATCCTGCATCGGAATCTCTGGAAATCACACTGGCTGTGGATGGGATGGGAAGTAATCAACCAGTGATTGATGGAGTTCTGAATCCGGGAGAATGGGATCAGGCTGATCTGGTTCATTTTGAGGATGGGAGCGAGTTATTTTTGCTTCAATCCGGAGAGTATCTTTATCTGGCTGTCAGGGCCCTCCCTGCTGAAATGATCGCCGGCAACGTCTTCATTAATGAGGGAGATCTGATCTCAATCCTCCATGCATCAGCTGCACTGGGTACAGCGGTCTATGAAAGAGAAGGAAGCACCTGGCGAAAGATCCAGGATTTTGAATGGTGCTGCCGTACCAGGATGGATGGTGATGAGGCCAGGGCGAACAGGGAGGTCTTCTTTGATAAAGAAGGTTGGTTGGGAATTAACTCTTTCCTTGGCAATGAAAATGAATTGGAATATAAGATTCGTCTGACTGGATCTGAAGAATTTTTAGCAGTGAACTTATTGAGGGTTGACAATCACGCCCAAAAGCAGGTTTGGCCGATTGATTTGGTTGATGGACCTGCCCAACCCAGCGAAGGGGGATTTCCGGAAGTAATGGAATTTTTTCCCGAGAATTGGCAAAATCTGGAGGAACTACCATGAAAAGGAAAATCAAGATGAAATACATGGCTATATATCCTGTTCTTATCTGCGCGCTTCTAGTGGGATGTCAAATTAACCCATCCTCTCCATCAGCCAGGCATGGAGCTAAGACGATCTATGATCCTGTGGGAAAACAAATCATAATGTTTGGCGGCAGAGGAGAAGGTGAAATAGTGGGGGATTTATTAGACGATATCTGGGCCTTTGATCTGGAGAAAGAGAATTGGCGGGAAATCAAGTCCTCATCACCACCACCTTCAAGATTAAGCCCGGGTTTAGTTTATGATCCATCCCATCATCAAGTTATTTTATTTGGGGGTTACAGCAGCAGGGGCCGCCTGGATGATACCTGGCTGCTTGATCTGAATGACTATGAATGGGAAGAAGTCAATCCTGCCCTCAGTCCACCCGCCAGAAGTGATTTAGGAATGGCCTATGACGGATCCAACTATATCGTTTTATTATTTGGGGGTATGTGCCTGGAAAATCAACGTGATCTTTGTGATGATACATGGGTTTTTGATCCTGAGTCAAACCGCTGGATTCAAATGAATCCCCCATCGTCACCGCCGGTGATGTATGGTCACTCGCTGAATTATGACTCACTTAATGATAAGTTCCTTGTTTGGGGAGGGCACATGTCGAAATTCGACCAGGGCAATATTTCTTCCGCAGGTTACAACGATTCAATTTGGTCATATAGCTATGCTGAAAACCAATGGCAGGAGATCCCTCCAAGTATTCAAAGCCACCCATCTGCAAGATATTGGCATCAGGCGGTTTATGATGCAAGATTTTCAGGGTTATTTGTTTTTGGAGGAGATGGAGGGCGTAGATATTTGGCCGATACCTGGTTCTATAATTTAGAAACGAATATTTGGTCTAAGCATATTTCAGAACAAACTCCCCCGGCCAGAATAGTTGGAACCGCGGTATATGCCACTGATTACGATCAAATTATACTTTTTGGTGGGCTTAGACAGGACTTCTCTAATCTTAACGATACCTGGATATTTTCTGAAATTTCCGGAGAATGGGAGCAGAAATCTCCGTAGATTAAGGTATAGTTAGATAATACCGGTTTTCGAATGAAGAATGAAGGTCAATCCAATGAAGCCAAGATCCCTTTTATCCCAGACCCTGCGAATATTTGCGGTAGTTGTCGTGATCGTTCTGGTGATAGTGGCCATCATCGCCGGGATCGGCTGGTGGGCTGGATGGCAGAGCGAGGAAAAGTTCAAAACAGCGATCCAGATCGCGGGATTGGTCCTGATCGGAGTTGGATTCCTGGGAATCAAGGGGAATCGGGATACGACTCGCGGTTTTGAGTACCAGGACAGCATGTCCGTAACAAAGGACGACAGCTGGAAAAGAACTCAGCAGTCTCTGCGAGATATTGCACGGAGCTACTCTTTTTTATTGATCATGTTTGCGTCGGGGGGATTATGTCTGATCATTGGCATGTTGATGTGAAATACAACATTCTCTCTGCCGAGTAAGGCTTAGTCTAAAAATCTACCCATGTTGCCAGCCTGGATCAAAGTTAACCTCTTCTTGATTGTGGACTTCCCAATAATATATAGTATGATTTTATTTTATAATCCCTTTGTTTTTAGAATGGCCTTCCTATGAAAAGAATAGTTGTAAAAATCGGCTCCTCGACCTTGACTGCCGGAACTAATGAATTATCCAGGTCCCAAATTGTTAATCTGGTGGGACAAATTGCTCATCTTAAACAAACGGGGCATCAATTGATCCTTGTATCATCTGGAGCAATTGCAGCCGGTTTGGAATCACTCGGATTTCCTGAATTACCCAAATTCATTCCAGCAAAACAGATGCTGGCTGCCGTGGGACAGCCGCGGTTGATGAATATATACAGTGATTTATTCGGTATATATGATTTGCCGGTCGCCCAGGTCCTTTTGACCCGATTAGATTTATCGGACCGGACACGGTATTTAAATGCCCGGAACACTTTGGAAGCATTGCTAGCCCAGGATCTTATTCCAATCATTAATGAAAATGATACGGTCGCCACGGAAGAAATTCGGGTAGGTGATAATGACAATTTATCAGCCCTGGTGAGCAACCTGATCGAAGCGGATTTACTGATAATGCTGACTGATAAACAAGGCTTGTTCACTGCTGATCCTGATCAGGACCAACATGCGGTTCTTATTCCAGAGATCAATGGAGAACGGATCCCAGACTCACTCTGGAAATCAGCTGGTAAATCTTCCAGCGAAACCGGTACGGGAGGGATGCACACAAAAGTTCAGGCAGCTGATTTGGCCCGGCGGTCCGGAACGAGGGTTGTGATTACTAAAGGATCCAACCCGGAAGTGATCCTCCGTGTTGTGGCTGGTGACCCTCAGGGGACCCAATTTAGCGCTTTGCTTTCTAATTTGGAAAGCCGAAAACGATTCATTTTGGCGGGTCCAAAGTCTAACGGCAGAATAACAGTGGATGCTGGTGCTGAAGAAATACTTAGAAAAGGAAAAAGCAGCTTGCTCCCGGTGGGAGTGGTAAATGTGGAGGGGGAGTTTGTGAGAGGGGACACGATTTCCATTATAAACAGCAAGGACCAGGAAATCGCATTAGGATTGGCTAATTATGATGTTGACAGTATGAAATGTATCCAGGGACATCAATCAGGGAAAATTGAAAGTTTGCTTGGTTTTAGTTATGGGAATGAGTTGGTTCATCATGATAATTTGGTGGTAGTGTAGATCCGTGTTGAGGAGGTTGCCGTGTTAACAAAAATGGCGCAAGATGCCAGGTCCGCATCCAGAGTCCTGGCATTGCTAAGCGAAGAACAAAAAAACAATATTCTGACAGAAATTGCTGATCAATTAACTGAAAATATATCTTCCTTAGTTGATGTCAATCAGGAGGATGTAGAAGAAGCCCGGAAGGCAGAGATGCCAGAGCATATGGTTGATCGCCTGATTCTGACTGAAGATAGACTGAAATCAATCATCGCAGATTTAATCCATGTTACAGAACTTTCAGACCCAGTGGGTGAGGAGTTTGATGAATATTCTCCACCCAACGGATTATTGGTTCATAAGGTCCGGGTTCCTCTAGGTGTGATTGCGGTGATTTATGAATCCAGGCCTAACGTTACTCTTGATGTGGCCGGACTGGCCCTTAAAACCGGTAACGCGGTGATCTTAAGGGGTGGTAGTGAAACCATCAGAACAAATAAATCGCTGGTGAGAATCATTCAAGCGGCATTACGAAAAAATCAACTCCCTCCTGGAGCTGTACAGTTTATAGATTCGCCGGATCGGAAATACATTGCTGAACTACTGAAAATGCATCAATGGGTAGATATGTTGATTCCGCGAGGGGGTGCTGGCCTGCATAAATATTGCCGTGAAAACAGTACCATCCCGGTGATTACGGGCGGAATCGGGATTTGTCATCTCTTTGTAGACCAGAGTGTCGACTTCGAAGCAGCAGTTGAAGTGGTTCATAATGCTAAAGTTCAACGACCTACCGTTTGCAATGCTCTAGACACGTTGCTCGTGCACGAAATGGCTTCAAATGAATTTCTGCCTTTGGTGGCAAAGCGTCTATTAGACGCAGGAGTCAGTTTGCGGGTTGATAAAAGGGCATGGAAGATTCTAGATCCTCAAAATTCTGAAGGGATTCAGATTGCTGGTCCAGATGATTTTGATAAGGAGTGGCTTTCACTGGTTTTAGGTATTAAAATTGTTGGTGATCTTCAAGAAGCGATTCAACATATAACAGAGCATGGCACTCAGCATTCTGATGGTATTCTCACAAAAAACAAAGATCATGCCAGAAAATTTGTGACAGTAGTGGATTCAGCCGCGGTTTATGTTAATGCCAGCACACGTTTTACTGATGGATCCCAATTGGGATTAGGTGCTGAAGTGGCAATTTCCACGCAGCGCTTGCATGCTCGGGGACCGATGGCCCTCAAAGAGTTAACAACCTATAAATGGGTGATCCAGGGGGAAAATCACATCAGGGAATAACTGATCAGATTTATCTTATATAAAAAAAGACACCACCCCGAGGTGTCTTTTTAGATTGTTTTCAGTGTTAAATCCCGCATAGATCCTTTGTTCTTTATATATAAACACCCCTATAGTAAAAAATCAACAATATTTGCTCTTGACAATACTGTGTGATATACTGTATAATGTGAAACATGATGATAAATAACACTCAGTCTGAACAGTATCTAAAGCTAACCCAGGAACTCCGCAGGGGTATTCTGGTCCTGGCCGCTCTCAGCCAGCTGGAGGAGGAAAAATACGGCTATGCCTTGATC
Source organism: Anaerolineales bacterium (assembly GCA_021161345.1). Lineage (GTDB taxonomy): Bacteria > Chloroflexota > Anaerolineae > Anaerolineales > UBA11858 > B10-G9. The sequence continues at coordinate 22,966 of JAGHAU010000086.1, forward strand.
AATAGCCTGGCTGAAAAAGGATTGGACATTGAACAGGGTACCCTATACCCTCTCTTACGGAGATTGGAGACCCAGGGTTTGCTGCAAAGCGAGTGGAATGTTGAAGGCTCTCGCCCCAGGCGCTACTATGTGATTAGTCCGGAGGGTACTCAGACTCTTGAGAAACTCACCGGTGAATGGCGCGAAATTACACACGTCATGGAAAAATTATTGGCTGGTATAGCCAATAAGGGAGAATAAAATGAATTTACTAGATAGATATATCCATGAAGTAGGGCGGCACCTGCCGCGAAAAAGCCGGAGTGATATTCAAGCAGAGCTGCGCTCCTCATTTGTTGATACCCTGGAAGATCGATTTGGCCAGGATGCATCAGAAGAGCAGACATCTGAACTTCTCAAAGAATTTGGTCAGCCTCGTGATATAGCAGCTTCTTATCACCCACAAAGCCAATACCTAATTGGACCGACTCTGTATCCGATATTCCGGATGGTGATCTGGATTGTGATTGCCGCAGTTCTTGGTGCTCAAATCCTGGCTTGGGGAATCGGGATCTTTGTTGATGGAGATGCGTTTTCTGTTTGGGAAACGCTAGCGTCCCTTGTAGCCAGCGTTCCGGCTTCATTGGGCTGGGTCATTATTACATTTATGATCCTTCAGTATTTTGATGCCAAACCTGATTTAGAAAATCAACCCTGGGATCCAACAATGCTGCCCGAGATCGACACAGATCAAGAAATAAAACGCGGAGAGCTGATTGTGGGGTTGGTATTTGGCACATTGATCTTGGCTTTGATCACTTTATTCCCCCAGTGGGTTGGATTTATTACATTCCCGGGAGGGAATTTCTATCCCAACCCGGTAATTCTGGATTACCTGGTCCTAATCCAGGTATCTCTGCTGGCAACTATTCTGATGAATATTTACCTGTTCTGGAAAGGGAGCTGGACCTTCCTGACCAGAATGATAAAACTGGGATTGGATGCCTTCGGTGTAGTAATCCTGGCATTCCTGATCCAGGGGCACAATGCCTGGTTAGCAGCGAATGGCTCTACCAGCTTTACGATTTCGATTTCGCTCATTGAGAGCAATAACTGGGAGCTGGTTGGCATGCATGCGTTCAGGCTTGCGTTTGTCGTTGCCTTTATCGTCACAATCATTGAAATATTTGCCACCATTTACCGCATGGTGAGATCAAAAATGGCGAGTAATATTTCTGCCAAAGATTTTGTACTGAAAGTTGAATAATTCCTACTGGAGAGTGTCCAGAAATTACCAGGGACGAAGTCCTTTCAAAGGACTTCGTCCCTTTGTTTCGGAAGTCTATAAAACCTCTGAACTCTTATTGGTCTTAAGGTTATAATCCGGCAGGAGGATTTTTTATGTGTGATACCCTGATCGCTGCCCGTGAAGTGACTAAAAACCAATTTGCGCTTTTCGCAAAAAACTCTGACCGTTCGCCTAATGAAGCCCAATTTCTGGATTGGATTCCGGCCCGAACCTATCAACCCAATGAATCTGTTCAGTGTACCTATATTAATATTCCCCAGGTTGAGAAGACAGCTGCTATACTGCTGTCCCGGCCTTTTTGGATGTGGGGAGCGGAAATGGGTATCAATCAACATGGATTGGTGATTGGCAATGAAGCTGTATTTTCGAAGATCCCAGCTAATAAGGAACCAGCCTTGTTGGGTATGGATTTGCTGCGCCTGGCCCTAGAAAGGGCCAAATCTGCTCTCGAGGCAGTAGATGTCATTGTTGATCTACTGGAAGAGTTCGGGCAGGGAGGATCGCATATTAAGCCTGGATATCTTTATTATCACAATAGCTACTTAATCAGCGACCCACAGGAAAGTTGGGTGCTGGAAACGATTGGAAAGCAGTGGGCAGCTCGCCATATCAACCCCATTTACAGTATATCCAATTTGATCTCCCTAGAAGGTAGCTGGGACCGTTCCTCCCCTGGGCTGGAAGAGTTTATGGTCGAGAAAGGTTTGGTGCGGGACAAGGACCAGATCAACCTGGCTGAAGATTTCTCTGACTTGATCTACACAACCTTTGCGGATGGCAAAAGCCGCTGCTCCCGCTCCCTGGATCTGATGTTGCGGAATACGGGAAAGATCACTGTGCAATCCATGGCTGAGATCCTGCGGGATCATGGAGGAAATCCTGATCCTACACCAGGATTAGCCGGCGCGGACATATGCATGCACGCCAGCCTTGGTCCCATTAGAGGCAGCCAGACAACAGCGTCAATGATCGCTTCCCTACAAGCAGATAAGCCGTTGATCTTTGTCACTGGAACTGCAGCGCCCTGTACAGGGATATTCAAACCAGTCTGGGTGGATGCGCCGATGGATCTAGGTTCACTGCCAACAAGCAAGTTCGATCGAGAGACATTATTCTGGACTCATGAAGAACTGCATCGGGAAGTGATCAAGAATTATCCTGACCGAGCAGCTGTCTATCAGGGAGAGAGAGATGCGCTGGAAACAGAATTTATTGAGGGTGCCCTGGCGCTCAGGGATGGTTCTTTGGAAGAAAGAAAGGTTTATTCTGAAATCTGTTTTCAGAGAGCGGCAGATGCTGAAAAGGAATGGCTGGAACAAGTCAGAAAGGCCCCTGAAAAACAAAGATTGCTGCATTCCCTGGCCTGGAGAGGGTTTAACAAGAAGGCTGACATCAATTAGGAAATTGTGTTAATCATAATAGGAAACTGTATCCTTCAAGGATACAGTTTCCTCTCAACGAGATCTTGCAACAATCTTTCAGTAATCACGTATATAAAGTAGGAAAACAATTCTAAAAGGCCCGCCATGGCACTTCCAAAATTTGTGAAGCAGATCAAATCGACCATAGATCACGAATATAAAAGAAGCCTGTATCGCAATCTGGTTTTTAAGGGCGGGGGAGTAAGGGGAATCGCCTACATGGGCGCTCTGGAAGTGCTGGATGAATACCGGATCGTTGAAAATATCGAGCGTGTAGCGGGTACCTCTGCGGGGGCCATTGGGGCTGCCTTGTTGAGTTTTCGACTCAGTTTTCCTGAGACCAAAGCGTTATTTAATTCACTGGATCTTACTAAGATCCCTCAAAGCGCAACAAAAACCAGGCGGTTCAAGGTACCGCGGTTTGCCGAGGAGGAATCCTACCGCCGTTTCATCACGAAATATGGTTGGTACTCCAGCGAATATTTCTATCATTGGTTAGAAAATGTTATTGCTGATCAATGTGGAGGTGATGGGCGGGCAACCTTTGCGAATTTCCAGGATAGAGGATTCCGAGACCTGTTTATTGTTGCTGCTAATATATCCCGCCAGCGTCCGGAAATATTTTCTACCACTCATACACCTGATGTCGCAGTGGCTGATGCTGTACGCATGTCAATGTCAATACCAATCTTCTTTGAATCCTTGCAGTTTGATGGCAAATCATTTGGCAGTGGAGATTATTATGTAGATGGCGGTCTTTTTGATAATTTCCCAATGCATATCTTTGATAGTCCTGATTTTTCAGGACGCGGCTGGTCTTTTCGCGATGGTATCAATTGGGAGACTTTGGGATTGTTCCTCTATCCAGACCGGTATTTACACCCCTCGGAACCAGAGATCCCTGACAATGTTTGGGAATATCTGATGCTTGCTTTCCGCAATCTATACCAATCCTATGAGATGACTTACTATAAAACCAGCACAGTTGATCAGCACCGAACTATAGAAATCAGTGACCGCGGCATTGCTACAACTGATTTTGATATCAATCTCGAAGGGGAAAAATACAATCTGCTCTACGAGTCAGGAAAAGAGGCTGTCCGTGAATTCTTTTCAGCTGAAGCCTGATCCAAATCCAGATATCCATTATCCGATCGGGAAAATCGGAACCTATTTCGGGGTAAATTTGTGCCAGTTCCAATCCTGAAAGTCATTCATAAAGATCTTCTGGTCTTCTGCGTCCTCAATCTTCTTTCCCAGGTCCACAGCCAGATCATAATGTTCTTTCGCCCGATCCTGATCATCTGCCAGGGCTGACGCCCTGGACAGACACTCTTGAGCGAAAGCAAAATCAAAATCCTCCATATCAGAAGGATTGTCTTCTGTGACTGCCCGGCACTTAGTGGCTCAGTGAAGAGCCTGGTCAGCATTTTTCAGCACCTGGTAAATCTTGGAGATCATTCAGTATCCACGCTGTATGTCAAATACAGTGCCAACTTGCTTCCAGTGATGCAGAGACGCAAACGCGCCCAGAATCAAATTCTCATCGTCCTCCGGAGTCCGATTTGATTTGTCCAGGAGTTCCCAGACCCCATTGTAGGACGATTTGACGAATTTCAACTGGGCTTTGTTTAGTGATATTTCTTTTTCTTCACTCATCCTGTGTAAATTATGGATCAGGCAGCTTCCGAATCGCTTTCCATTAACCCAAAGACATTGCCTTCTGTATCTTTGACATAGGCCATCCACCCTACTCCGGGAACAGCCATTCGGGGGCGGATAACCTTTCCACCGTGGGCTTTTACATTTGCCAATGAAGCGTCCAGATTTTTGACATCAATGGTATTTTCCACACCTGTGGTGGGATTTTCCCTGCGGGCCAGGCCGCCGTCAATCCCTGGTTTATCTTCCTCGCCGGTCATGATCAACCAGTATTCTATTGGTCCATCCCATTTTTCAATCTGCCAGTCGAATACCTTTTCATAAAACTTGATGGCGCGTTCTGGATTATCAGCGGGTATCTCGAAATGCACTACGCGGGACATCTACACCTCCTTTCTAAACGAAATAAATTGGTCTATTTCCAGTATAGTAGATGATTCTTCCTTTATCAGACATTATATTCTTTCCCCTTGACATTGACGTTACGTTAAGATGTAGAATAGGACTGTTAAGGATAATCAATATGTATACCATTAAAGAACTGGCGAACCTGGCTGGAGTTACGACACGAACTTTGCGATATTACGATCAAATGGGTATTTTGACCCCTGCAGAGCTCGGTTCCAATAACTACAGGTATTATGACCATGATAATTTGCTGCGCCTGCAGCAAATATTATTCTACCGGGAGCTGGATGTACCGTTGAAAGAAATCCAATTCATATTAAGCCGCCCGGTTTTTCAGCTGCTGCCGGCCCTGAAAAACCACCAGGAAGCACTCCAGAAGAAAGTAGAAAGATATCAAGCATTGCTGGGGACAACACAAAAAACCATCAGCAGTCTTAATAGAGGAAAGAGCATGGCAGAAAACGAATATTTTGAAGGGTTTGATGAAACTCAGTACGAAGAGGAAACCAGGGATCGCTGGAGTCACACCTCCCAGTATAAAGAGTCACAGCGAAAATGGTCCAGCTACAGCAAGGATCAAAAAGAAGAAATAAAAAAGGAAGGAAGCCGGATAACCCTCCGGATGGTTACTGAAAATCCTGAGGTTCGACCTGATGATCCTGATGTGCAAGAAGCAGTAGAGGATTATTATGTCTATCTCAACCAATATTTCTATATTTGTGAAGTAGAGTTTTTACGCACGTTGGCGGATATGTGGGTTCAAGATCCCCGCTTTGCGGTGAATTATGAACGCATTCGAGAGGGTGGGGCTGCCTTTGTGAGGGAAGCCGTTCATATCTACTGTGACACTTACGAGCCTGAGGGAAAGAATACCCATTATTAAACTAATATTAATTGTGTTGTGATGGATATCCAAGCCCGTACTGGATTGGTATAATATTTCTGCTTCCCCAAAATGAAGCATTGTTTATTTAGTTTACTGAACAGCATTGTGTGCCAGCTGTTTTCACTTTGGCGCACTGCGTTTTGTCCAACGGAGGTTTTTGTGGATTCTGGATCAAATAATCGACAATCTATTGTATATATGCTGATTTTTATTGGGATCATCACCCTGGTATTTTATGCTGTCCGCCAGCAGTCTATTACCACCGAGGATATCTCCATAGGTGAGGTTGCCCAGCAAATCACTAATGGCAGGCTGAAACGCATAGTGGTAAATGAAGATGAACTGGGTCTTTTCTATGCAGATGGCTCGGAAGGCAAATCCTATAAAGAACCAGATGCGACTTTTATCGAACAACTGGCTCAGCTGGGCGTTCCCGTAGAAAATCTCAGTCCTGAAAACGTCATCATCGAGATCCAACCTCCTAGTGCCTGGTTTGGCGTAATTAACATCCTGGGTTATATTTTGCCCTTTATTATGATCGCTGGATTATTCTGGTTTGTTTTCCGGCAGGCTCGGGGCGGAGGCAACTCTGCGATGAATTTCGGCCAATCCAAGGCCAGGAAATTCACGGGCGATAATCCCACAGTAACCTTTGATGATGTAGCGGGAATCCCCGAAGCCAAAGAAGAGCTGTTTGAGGTTGTCGAATTCTTGCGGGAACCTGAAAAATTCATGGCCCTGGGAGCACGAATCCCCAAAGGTTTGCTGCTGATGGGTGCGCCCGGTACTGGAAAAACACTGCTTGCCAAAGCCGTATCCGGTGAGGCCGGTGTACCGTTCTATTCCATTTCTGGTTCCGAATTTGTAGAAATGTTTGTTGGCGTCGGCGCCAGCCGTGTCAGGGACCTGTTCGAAAAGGCGAAAGCTGACTCACCTTGTATCGTATTTGTAGATGAAATAGACGCAGTCGGGCGCCATCGAGGTGCTGGACTGGGTGGAAGCCATGACGAACGTGAGCAAACCCTGAACCAGATCCTGGTGGAAATGGATGGTTTTGACACGGATACCAACGTGATCATCATTGCCGCCACCAACCGCCCGGATATACTGGACCCGGCGCTTCTTCGCCCTGGTCGATTTGACCGACGGGTGATCCTGGATCGTCCGGATATGGTTGGCCGGGAAGCCATCCTTGAAGTTCATGCCCGTGGCAAACCACTTGCCCCGGATGTGGATCTGAAGATCTTGGCAAAGGGCACCCCCGGATTTGTGGGCGCTGATCTGGAGAATATGATCAACGAGGCTGCCATCCTGGCTGCCCGCCGCGAAAAGAAAGCCATTGAACAGACAGATTTCCAGGAATCAATTGAACGTGTAATCGCCGGGCCGGAACGCAAGAGCCGCTTGATCAGTGATGTGGAAAAGCAGATCATTGCTTACCACGAGGCTGGACACGCGATTACCGCACGTTCCCTGCCTGAGGCGGATTCAGTTCACAAGATCTCCATCATTGCCCGCGGTCAGGCTGGTGGATATACTCTGATCCTTCCTGATAATGATCGCACCCTGGTCTCTAGGAAAAAAATTCTGGCTGACATGGTGAGTTTACTAGGAGGTCGAGCCGCAGAGGAAATAGTGTTCAGCGATATTACCTCCGGGGCTTCAAATGACCTGGAACGGGTAACAAAGTTAGCCCGGGAAATGGTCACCAGACTGGGTATGAGTTCGGAACTGGGCCCGATGGTTTATGGCAAAAAAGATGAAATGGTCTTTTTGGGCAAGGAATTCACCGAACAGCGAGATTACTCCGAATCTGTGGCAGAGATGATCGATAAGGAAGTTAAAGAAATAGTCATCGCCGCTTATGAGCGGGCCAAGGATATTCTACTGAAGCACCGCGAGGTGCTGGATACGCTGGCAGAGAAACTGCTCGAGCAAGAAACCGTCGATGCCAAGGAACTGGGAGAAATTTTCCCGATGCCCGAACCGAAAAACGGTGGTATGCCCGTGAAAAATAGTAAATAAAGAAGAAAATATCAGCACCAATGGATACGGTTTCCTAATGGAAACCGTATCTTTATTTAATTTTGAGAAGGATGCGTTATCCTGGAGATGGGTTAAAGTATAGTTTCCTGAACTAAATCATTCTTTCAATCAATCTTTAAAGTTCCCGCATTCTTCGTATTATCTACAGTAAAATTAACCCATGGATATTACCATTTGGAAAAACCGTTTATTACACCTGCCCTTGGGAGATATTTACCTTTATCCGGAAGTGAGTTCTACCAACCTGGTTGCGGAAGAGAAGATCAAGGCTGGTGCCCCACCATTTTCATTGGTAGTCGCTGATTCCCAAACCGAAGGTAGAGGCAGGTTAGGACGGAGTTGGATTACCCGGGCTGGTAAAGCCCTGGCTCTGAGCTGGATCCTGTATCCAGAACCGGGCCGACTCCAGCCGGAGACCCTGGGTATGTTAAGCGGACTTGCCCCGGTCGCGGTTGCGGAAGTCCTGAGAGAAAATTATGCCCTGCCAGCAGAGATCAAATGGCCCAACGATGTGCTGGTTTATGGGAAAAAAGCCGCCGGTGTGTTGGTGGATGTCCGCTGGAATGGATGCGATGTGACGGATGTGGTCCTGGGGATTGGGGTGAATGTCGCCAGGGATTCTGTTCCTCCCAGCGAGGATCTGAACTTCCCGGCCATATCCCTCGACGAGGCTGCTGGAAAAGAGATTTCCCGCCTGGATCTGCTGGTCCAAATTATGGAATCCTTATTAAAGTGGTATTCCAGGTTGGTTGAACCCTCTTTTATCCAGTCCTGGGATTCAATGCTGGCATTTAAGGGGCAGCAAGTCAAACTGACCACTGAAAGGGGAATGAGAGGGCAGGGAAAGGTGGCTGGTATCAGCGATGATGGATCTCTGATCCTGATTTCCGAGGCCGGGAATGAAACCGAATACCACGCTGGAGAGATTCAGCTTCGGCTGGTTGACAGATCCTGAAAATAAGCTACACTAGGAAAAAGATTGTAATTCCAAGGGAGTATTCCTATGTCCTTAGATAATATCCGCAATGAGATGGAAGACGACTTTGATTTTTCCGAAGATGATGTGTGGGGAGATCCTGTAGAAGTCCAAAAAAAGGAGTTCCTGGGAATGACCCCGGGACAGCGTTTTGTCCTGGCGTTCCTGTTGTTCCTGACTGCGACCATCCTGGCGGCTTTTTGCCTGCTGATAACAGGGAGGATATCGCTGCCATTTTAGTGTTTATGACTATCAATAAAAAAGGTTTCCATTTCGGAAACCTTTTTTGTATTTAAACGGATGGTTTAGATTCCTTGGGCGTTTCTTCTGGATTTTCCAGTTCAGCGGCCGCTATATCCTGTTGAGAAAAACGGGCGATGGCAACCACCACATCGCCTTCCCGCATTTGCATGATGGAAACTCCTCTAGCAACCCGGTTGTACTGGGAAATGGTTTCCGTTTTTGTGCGCATTACCGTGCCTTCTGCGGAGATGACAGTGATCTGGTCACCTTCGGGCATTACAACCCGGGCGGCAGCAATGGTGCCAATTATGCCCAGGGCTTTTTTATCTACAGTCAACACACCCATGGTGGCTCGACCTCGGCGAGGATATCCATCCAGGGAAGTCCGTTTACCAAACCCTTTTTCAGTGATCACCAACAGATCACCACCTTTTTCGACGATATCCACGCCCACAACCATGTCTTTATCACGAAGCCGGATTCCAATCACGCCCATGGCTGGTCGATTCATGGGACGGACCTCTTTCTCTTCAAAGCGCAGGGCATAACCGTTCCGGGTGATCAACATGAGATCATTCTTTCCGCTCGTAAGCCTTACCCAACCCAGCCGATCATCCTCTTTTAGATTCATGGCGATCAAACCGGAAGGTCTGACTGATTCAAACTCAGATAGATCCACCCTTTTGATCAACCCGTTTTGGGTCACTATGGTGCAATATTTGGCTTCTTTGAAATCAGCCACAGGCACAATAGCGGTGATCTTCTCCTGGGGATCGATGTTTAACACATTCACGATCGGCAATCCCCGGCTGATTCGACTGGCTTCCGGGATGCGGTAAGCCTTGGAGGAATACACTTTGCCGCGATCCGAGAAGAATAATACGGTATTCAGCGTGCGGGCAGGAATGAGCGCCATCACTTCATCCTCTTCGCGCATGGAGTGGCCTTTAACTCCAATGCCGCCCCGTTTCTGGGAGCGATAGGTTCCAGACATGACACGCTTGATATATCCTCTTTCTGTGATGCTGATCAGGATGGACTGATCCTGGACCAAATCTTCTTCGTCAATATCCTGTTCTGCATTAGGTGCGATATCTGTTCGGCGTTCATCGCCGTATTTTTCCACCAGGTAAGCCAGATCAGTCTTAATAGTTGCTAGCTGCTTTTTCTGACTGCGGAGCAGACTCTTGAATTCTTTGATCTTCTGTGCCAGTTCCTTATGTTCATCCTCAATTTTCTGGCGCTCCAGGGCGGCCAATCTCTTCAGCTGCATATCTAGAATGGCCTGAGCCTGGATCTCTGTCAGTTTGAAGCGCTCCATCAATTCGGTGCGTGCGGTCTCTGTATCGGCTGAACCGCGGATGGTCTTGATCACTTTATCGATGTCAGCCAGGGCAATTAACAATCCATCCAGGATATGGGCCCGGGCTTCGGCTTTGTTGAGTTCGTATTTTGTTCTGCGCTTGATGATATCCAGGCGGTGATCGATATACAAGACCAGGGCTTGTTTGAGTGAGAGCAAAACGGGCTCTTCGTCAATTAAGGCCAACATCTGAGCCCCGAATGTGGTTTGCAGGGCTGAATATTTATATAGCTGGAAAAGAACCTTGCGGGGTTGGGCAGAGCGTTTTAGTTCTATTACAATGCTCATACCTTCCCGGTCTGATTCGTCTCGCAGATCCGAAATTTCCTTGATCTTGCCCTCTCGAACCAGGCTGGCAATACGCTCGATCAAGGTAGTCTTTTTAAGTTGGTAGGGGATTTCAGTGATTACTATCCGGAAGCGGCCGGCCTGGTCCATTTCCTCGATATGGGCCCTACCGCGCAAAATGATCCTGCCCCGCCCGGTTACGTATGCATGGCGAACACCTTCATCACCAATGATAATCCCGCCAGTGGGGAAATCTGGTCCCGGGATAAACTTGATCAGGTCTTCTATTGTTACTTTGTCGATTGAGTTGTAATTATCGATCAGGTGATTGATCCCGGCTGCTAATTCGTTCAAGTTGTGGGGCGGGATATTGGTTGCCATGCCGACTGCGATTCCAGATGCCCCATTCAGGAGCAGGTTCGGAAGTCGGGCAGGCAGCGTGTTTGGTTCCTTGAGAGAGCCATCAAAGTTATCAACAAAATCAACCGTATCCTTGTCAATATCTGCCAGCATCTCTTCTGAGATGGAGGCCATCCGGGCTTCGGTGTAACGCATGGCAGCAGCCAGGTCACCATCGATGGATCCAAAGTTGCCTTGTCCGTCAACCAGCGGATAGCGCATGGAGAAGGTTTGAGCCATACGCACCATAGAGTAGTAAACGGCGCTATCGCCGTGGGGATGGTATTTACCCAGCACTTCACCCACGATACGGGCTGATTTCTTATAGGAACTGTTGGAGCGAATGCCCATATCATACATGGCGTAGAGGATTCTGCGGTGGACAGGCTTCAGTCCATCCTTGGCATCCGGAAGCGCCCTGGCGACGATCACGCTCATGGCATAATCGAGGTAGGAAGAGCGCATTTCTTGATCAATATTGATCGATTGAACGGCACCAATATCCATAATTTGACCCTTGTATTTTCAAAACTTATTAATGAAAATGAGTGCTGCTAGAAGGGAAGCACACTTGTTTTAATTATACCACTCAGGGCCTCTGATTACCCCTCCAGGGACCCTTCCTGGGAGGTTCACGATACGGGTAATTAATATGCAAAAAACCCCGGATTTCCGGGGTTTTTTAGTGTTTTTAGGGGGGAAATTAGAGTCCAGCCAGGTATTCGTTAATGGCTATAGCGGCCACCCGCCCTGCACCCATGGCTTTGATCACGGTAGCGGAGCCGGTAACTATGTCGCCACCCGCAAATACGCCTTTTTTCGAGGTCTTGCCTGTTTCCTCATCCACCAGGAATGTGCCCCATTTGCTGGTCTTCAAATCAGGTGTGGTCTCTGAGATGAATTTTCGGGGAGTAGTGCCCAGGGCGACGATTACCGTATCTGTTTCGACGGTGTGCTCAGATCCTTCGATGGGGATCGGACGCCTTCTTCCGGAATCGTCTGGTTCGCCAAGCTCCATTTTTATACATTCTGTTGCTGTAACTGCGTTATTTTCGCTGCCAATGAAACGGATCGGATTGGTCAGCAAGTTAAAAATGATGCCTTCCTCTTCCGCGTGATGGAGTTCTTCTGCCCGGGCCGGCATTTGGTCTCTTGCCCGGCGGTAGATAATGCTCACTTCGACGTCATCGCCGCCTACCCGTTTTGCTGCCCGGGCGGCATCCATAGCGACATTTCCAGCGCCGATCACGGCCACTTTTTTGCCTACTTTGATAGGGGTAGTATATTCTTCCCGATAGGCTTTCATAAGATTCACCCGGGTGAGAAACTCGTTAGCTGATGAGATCCCATTTAAGTTTTCACCAGGTAAGTTGAGGAACATTGGCAGACCTGCGCCGGTCCCGATAAAAACCGCGTCAAAACCATCTTCATCCAGCAAGGCATCGATGGTCCTGGTTTTACCGATCAGCATATTCAGCTTGATCTCTGCGCCCAATTTTTTGATGGTTTCGATTTCAGCGGCAACAATTGCCTTAGGCAAACGGAATTCAGGAATCCCGTAGACGAGGACACCACCCAATTCATGCAGGGCTTCAAAAATAGTTACTTTATGGCCGGCTTGCAGTAATTCGTAGGAAACAGTGATACCAGCCGGTCCGGATCCAACCACGGCGACCTTTTTTCCGGTTGATGGAGCGACCTTGGGAAGCTCCACGGCACCCTGTTCCCGTTCATAATCGGCTACAAATCTTTCCAGCCTGCCAATGGCAACCGGCTTATCAATTTTTGCAACCACACAGACCTGCTCACATTGTTCTTCCTGGGGACACACGCGACCACAGACAGAAGGCAGCAGGTTGGTTTCCTTGATTTTTTGAGCCGCGCCGATAAAGTCCCCTTCCGAAACCAGGTGAATGAATCCGGGGATATCTACAGATACCGGGCAGCCATCCACGCAAGGATGCTTGGGGCACTGTAGGCAGCGCTTGGCTTCGATCAGAGCCAGTTCAGGAGTAAACCCCAGGGCAACTTCATTGAAATCCTTATTGCGTACTTCTGGGAGCCGAACAGGCATCTCCTGGCGAGGTATACGTTCTGGTTTCTTCCGGGGAGGGCGGGTGCGTTTTTCTTCGGCCATTATGCTCTCTCCTCTTCTGCTTTGTCTATCATTAAATCCATCTGGCATTTCTGTTCTTTGTCATAATAGTGGTGTTTGGCGATCTGTTCGTCAAAATCGACCAGATGAGCGTCAAATTCTGGCCCGTCGACACAGGCGAATTTCACTTCATCACCCACTGTCACCCGGCAGCCGCCGCACATGCCGGTGCCGTCGATCATGATCGCATTCAGGCTGGCGATAGTGTGGATCTTATAGGGACGAGTTACTTCTGCGACCGCTTTCATCATCATGGTGGGGCCAATGGCAACCACCAGGTCGATGTTCTTCTTATCATCGATCAGCCCCTGCAGCACTGTGGACCCAAACCCCTTGACCCCATAACTTCCGTCATCGGTGGTGATAATTAGCTCATCACTGACTGCCCCCAGTTCTTCTTCCAAAATGAGCAGTTCCTTATTCCTGGCGCCGTTAATAGTGATGACCTCGTTGCCGGCTTCTTTTAATCCCTTGACGATGGGATACAAAACAGCGGTACCAACTCCGCCGCCAACACAAACGACTGTGCCGTACTTTTCCATATCGGTGGGCCTGCCCAGGGGTCCCAGAACATCCAGGAATCCATCCCCAACTTCAAAACTTACCAGGCGGGTTGTGCTGAATCCCGCTTTTTGGATGATCAGGTCAATGGTTCCTTTTTCTGGATCGGAATCCACGATCGTCAGGGGTACCCTTTCGCTGGTTTCCTCAGCACGGATGACTACAAACTGGCCGGGTTTTCTGGACCGGGCCACTTCGGGTGCTTCAACACTGAATCTCGTGATATTGGGAGCGAGATCCTGTTTTTTCACGATTTTATACATGGTCTACTCCTGAAAGTCATTCAGAGATAATTAATCTGATTTTGGCTCACTATATTATAACTTTTATCATAATCCGTTAGTCATTATTTTTAGTGTAACTTGTCATAAGTTGCCAGTGAATACTTTCAGGTATCAAGTTAGACCGGGACCCATGTTCCTGATATCATATAGGGAATTACTGGCAGGCATTCACATTGAGGAGAATAATGACTGTAGATTTCACCGATCAACTCGATCCGACTGCGAAAACGGAGTTCCATAGACGATATTACCAGAGCTGGTCCAGTTTTTGGAAGGATTTGAAATACCTGCTCTCTAATCGGGCTCAGATCAAAACCGCCATGTCTTCCCCACAACTTACTCCGGCTTTTCGGGAACGATTGATGCTGGCCGTTACAGAAGTGAATCTCTGCCGCTACTGCAGGACTTTCCATGTAGGTCAAGCCGGGCAGGCGGGAATTTCGATTGAGGAAATTGCTATTTATCTAAAGGGGACTATCCCGGATGAAGTTCCCGATGAGCAAAAATTGGCTGTTTGCTACGCTAGGCATTGGGCGGAAACCAACTCCCAGCCTGATCCAGATTATATTGACCAGGTAAAGGAAACCTATGGAGATGATGGTTTCAAGGCCATTAACATGGTGTTAAGGATGATCACGATGGGAAATTTGTTGGGAAATACCTGGGATTATTTACTATTCAAAATCTCATTTGGACAATGGGGTCAATAAAAGCGAAAAAGAGGCGGGGGTAATGGATGAATAAAACCAACCTGTCCTGGTAATGGTGACAGCGCCGGATAAATCTGCTGCCAGAAAAATAGCCGGAGTTATGATAGAAAAGAAGCTTGCTGCTGTGTGAATATTACTCCCAGTTGGGTATCGATCTATCGCTGAGAAGAGGAGATCCGGGAAAATACAGAAGTGCTGATGTTGATCAAAACCACCTCGGTGTTATTTAATAATCAGCTTGTCCCTTGTATCCAGGAACTGCATCCTTATGACCTGCCAGAGATCATTACTCTGCCCATTCTGGCTGGAGAAAAAATTATCTGAATTGGTTGATAGAAGAAGCCTCCGGAGAGTAAATCACTCCGAAAATAGACGTTATCACAAGCAAATTAAGTATGATTTCAGTCGATGAAGTCGTGGTATGATAAATTGATAGGAAAGATATGTATATTTCCGACAGAGCAGGTAAAATCCCTTTCAGATGAGTTGTGATAGGGGTTTTTGATGCCTGTCATTATTGTTCAATAGCAAATCGCAAGCTGGTGTATCAAATTTGAGAACACGGAGAAGAAATAATGCAGGATAAACTAGATCAATTAAAATCAATATTGGCGATTATTTCTGATTTGCATGGCGCAACAGCTCTGTTGAGCTGGGATCAGCAGTGTTATATGCCCCCGGGAGGTGTTGTGGACCGTGGGAACCAGATCGGCACGTTGAGCAGTCTGGCCCATTCGAAATTCGTCTCCGAGGAAGTTGGATCACTCCTCGAAGAACTGAAACCATATGCCGAGACTCTCGATCCAGAAAGTGATGATGCCTGTTTGATCGAAGTAACAGACCGGGATTATCAAAAATCCATCAATGTTCCCAATGAATATGTGGCTGAGTGGGCTCGGGTTACCACAGTCGCACACGGTGCCTGGGAAGAAGCTCGGGCCAATAATGATTTCTCACATTTCCAGCCGCACCTTGAAAAGATCGTAGATATGAGGCGCCAGTACGCTGATTTTTTCAAGCCCTATACCCATGTTTACGATCCGCTCCTGGATGATTTTGAGCCTGGTATGACGACTGCCGAGGTTCAGGAGATATTCACCGGTATGCGTCCCAAGCAGGTGGAACTGATCAAAGCCATCAGTGAAAAACCCCAGGTGGATGACAGCTTCCTGCATTTGCATTATGAGGATCAGCAGCAGTGGGAATTTGGAGAAGCGGCTATCACCAAGTTTGGATATGATTGGAATCGCGGCCGGCAGGATAAAGCCGCCCATCCGTTTACAACCAATTTCGGGCTGGGTGATGTTCGCATCACTACCCGGGTTGATGAGAACTTCCTCAATACTGCCCTGTTTGGCACCCTGCACGAAGCCGGCCATGCCATTTATGAACAGGGAGTTGCCGCGGAGCTGGAACGAACGCCTTTGGGCAGTGGCGCTTCCCTTGCAGTTCATGAATCCCAATCCCGGATGTATGAGAATCTGTTAGGGCGATCCTACGATTTTTGGGTACATTTTTACCCCTCGCTTCAGGAAAGATTCAAAACCCAGCTTGGGAATGTGGACCTTGATACATTCTACAAAGGCATCAACAAAGTTGAACCTTCGTTGATTCGCGTTGAAGCTGATGAAGCAACCTATAACCTGCATATTATGCTTCGGCTGGAACTTGAAATCGCATTGATGGAAGGTAAGCTGAAGGTTGCTGATCTGCCACAAGCCTGGAATGACCGCATGGAGGATTATCTTGGCGTTGTTCCAGCCACCGATGCAGAAGGTGTGCTGCAGGACGTGCACTGGTCCGCAGGAATCCTGGGATATTTCCCAACTTATGCCCTGGGCAATCTGGTTTCCAATCAGCTGTGGGAGAAGATCAATCTGGATATTCCGGACTTATCCTCTCAGGTCCAGAACGGGAATTTTGCTGAATTACTGGCCTGGCTTCGAGAAAATGTGCACCGCCATGGAGCAAAATTCAAACCACAGCACCTGGTGAAACGGGTTGTTGGATCAACTATTTCGCCAGAAGCGTACTTGAAATACCTGAACGATAAGTTCGGGGCGATTTACGAGTTGTAAGTTCACTTTCTAATTCGCAGAAGACAACCATTGATATCTCTTAGGAGAGGCCGTGGGACAGATTCTTTTTATCGATGATGACACTGATTCTCTGGCAATGTATGTCAGGGCAGTGTCACTTGCCAATCATCAGGCAGATATTGCCTCCAGCGTTAAAGAAGGCTGGGAACTGATCAAGGAAAAACCCTATGATCTGGTCTTTGTGGACCTGAATATCCCCGGGGTATCTGGGTTTGAACTGCTGCAGATGGTAAGAAAGGATAGCAAGACAAAAAAAATACCAGTGATTGTGATCTCTGCTATGCCGGAGGACAGCCTGGTTGAGGACGTATTAAAAGCCGGGGCGCAGCTCTTCCTTGAAAAACCGGTTGCCCTGGATAAACTTTATTCTGTCATTGAAAAATTTGAAGGGAAATAAACCCTCATTGTCTGACTGGGGCTCCAGACCTCCTGCATGTCAATCCGTCGATTCCTGATCTTACTTCTGTGTTTATCATTTGTCTTTGCAGGCTGTGATGGTCTGCCCTGGAAACCTGCCCCGACTTTTATTCCCGAAGAACATATCCCAACTTTGATCGAAATGACCGCCCAGGCCATGGTCGATCAAGGACTGGTTACCCCACCTACTCCGGATCCTGGGGCAATTACTCCATCACCTACTATCACTAACACTCCCGCGATCACACCTATTCCTGGGGATACAGCAACACCTACACTGGATGTGATCATGGGTACCCCAGAACCATTGACTCTGCCATATCCGCTTCCGCAGGCTGAGATCCGGATCATTAATCCAGGCAGGTTATCCAGGGTTAGATCCCCTTTCAACCTGCATGCCTATCTGGCTCTTCCCAAAAGCGAACAAGAAGAGAAATCCTCAATTATGATTTCCCTATATGGAGATGACGGCCGGATTCTAAAGAGAGAGGTCATTTCCGGTGAGGATGGCGAGAGCGGAAATTCTCATCTGGTGATGGATTTTAGTTTTAATATTTCAGGAGAAGCTGAAACTGCCCGTTTGGAAGTCAGTGCAGTGGATCCGTATAATCGGATAACATCCCTGGACAGCACGGACGTGATCCTGTTATCAGATGGAACCCCGGAAATTAAATCAATCCTGGATCTTTACGCCAGTTTGATCATCCAACAGCCGATTCCAAGCACTTTGATCCAGGGTGATGTCTTGATTGTCCAGGGAGTGACCCGTTTTGCACCGGACGATCAGTTATTGGTGGAATTGATCAATCGAGAGGGGAATCAAGTTGGATCAGCGGTTTTATCAGTAGCGGAAGAAGATCTGGGGAACGGTTTCCGCCCTTTTAGCGGGGAAATCCCATATCAGGTAAGCTCTTCATCATGGATCCGGGTCCAAGTCATCGCTCGAGACGGAAAATTCTCCGGCATCCAGCATCTCATCAGCGTGGAAGTTCTGGTCAGCCCCTGATCATTTAAGTGGTTTTTCAGCCTAATCTGGATCGTATAATCTGGTAGAGCTGTTTTAATTCACTTGTTTTAAAAACCCCCAAACCCACAGAATAAACAACAATCCCGATCAGTATTCCCCCCAGGGCGATGAGCCAGACAGAAAAATCACCTGCCAAGGTGATCCAACACAGGATGGCAGCGGTCATTAACCCTCCAGATACCAGGGATTTTCCCAGACCTGATCCGATCTGTTTCCCGTTCAATCCCCCAAGGCGTTTCCGCATAATTAAAATCAGGCCAACCATCTCCAGCGCTGTGGCTAGCGTATTTGCCAACGCCAACCCTCCATGCGGCATCCAACCCTGACGTATGAACATGGCGGAAAAAATATAACTGAATAAAACATTGAGGGACATTGCAGCAATGCCGATCATAACTGGTGTTTTAGTATCGTGAAGGGCGTAAAAGGCCCTGGCCAAGATCTCTACCATGGCATGACCTACCAGGCCGACCCCGTAAAATAACAGCGCCCAGGCCACCAAACTTGTGGAGTGGGCATCGAACTGGCCCCGCTGCAAAACCAGGGCGATAATAGGTACACGCAGTATTACTAAGCCCAGGCTGGCGGGTATCGACAGCAGCAATATTCCTCTTAATGTTGCCGATAGTGAATTCCTCATATCCCCCAGTTTGTTGTTCGCTACCTGGGTGGAAAATGTGGGCAAGGCGGCAGTGGCGATTGACTGGGCTATAGCGGCCAGGGGCATTAACATCAGGGTAAAAGCGACCTGGATGGCTGTCACGCTGCCTTCTGGCATACCTGAAGCCAGGCGAACGTTGATCCAGAAGTTCAACTGCACCACAGCAACACCCAGGACACGAGGTCCCATTAAGCGGGCGACTTCCCGGACATCAGGCGTGTCCAGGCTCAGTGATAGAGTATAAGCAGCTTTCTGTTTGAATAATAAGGGCAGTTGCAAAATGAGATGCAAAGCGGAGCCGATCAAAACCCCCCAGGCCAGCCCGTAAATCCCCATGCTGGGAGATAGAACTGTGACACCAAAGATCATCCCAAGCTGGTACATGGCCGGGGTTAACGCTGGAATGAAGAATTTTCGGTGGGAGTTTAAAATGCCCATTACCAGGCCGCTTAATCCGAAAAGCACAGCTGATGGAAGCATCAGGCGGGTAAGGGCGATTGTTAGAGCTTCTTTGGCTGGATCAGATGCAAATCCTGGTGCGATCACATAACGCACTACCTGGGGAGCAAATATTGCCGCCAGGGCTGCCAGCGCTGTGAGGATGATCAAGATTATATTGAAGATTGAAGAAGCCAGTTTCCAGGCTTCCTGGCGTTTTTCTTTGGCCAACAAGCTGGTAAAAGTGGGGATAAAGGCTGAACCGAGCGCGCCGCCGGCAACCAGGTTAAAGAGAGTTTCAGATATCCGGTTGGCTGCATTAAACGCTTCCATCGGTGCAGAAGTCCCAAAGGCATTGGCAACCAGGATCTGGCGGATAAGGCCGGCGATATTGCTGAGTATATAGGCAGTTGTAACAAGGCTGGCTGCGCGGGCAATTTGGCTAATAGCTGAGGGTGGAGCTGGGGTTTCTGAAAGGTTCTTCACAATCTTGGATTATATCATCACCCATCTTCTTGATCTCCTGGGAACTGGCCTGCTTCTTGGAATTTGTATATACCGTTATGCTATAATCGCTCCAGAACCGGCAGAATCCAAGCTAGTAATAAATATAATTTAAGGTGAACTGATGTTAGGTAAAATTGTCCGATTGGTAGGTGGAAATCCCCATCAGAAGATTTTGGATGGCCTCGCAATTGAGGTTGAGGCAATCAATGCTCTTGAAACTGAGTACGAAGGATTAAGTGAAGAGGAACTCCAAGGCAAAACGAATTCATTTCGCTTGCGCCTAGCCAAGGGAGAAACCCTGGATGATATTCTCACTGAAGTCTTTGCCACCATCCGGGAAACCAGCAAACGAATGATCGGTCAGCGCCATTATGATGTTCAGATGATCGGCGGGATAGCCATGCATCGCTGTTTTGTGGCGGAAATGCGCACCGGTGAAGGCAAAACGCTTGGCGCCACCTTGCCTCTCTATTTAAATGCTCTCAACCTATCCCCGGATTGGATCAAAAAAGCTCAAGCAGCCTGGGGCGAGAACCCCGATTCCTGGCAGTTCATACCCCTGGATGGCTTACCTGTCGGACAGGGTGTTCATCTGGTCACGGTAAATGATTACCTGGCCCGGCGTGATGCCCGCTGGATGTCCCCAATCTATAATTTCCTGGGTTTAAGTGTCGGCGTGCTGCAAATGGCTGCCAGAACTGAACACGGTAAAAAAGCATTCCTTGTCAACCTTGAGAATAAATCCCCCCAGGAAGATCGCAATCAGCTGGACATGGTACTGAGGAATGAAGCCTATAACGCTGATATTGTATACGGAACCAATAACGAATTCGGTTTTGATTACCTGCGCGATAACATGGCTATGATCCTGAATAGCCGGGTGCAGCGCGGTCATCATTACGCCATAATCGATGAAGTGGATAATGTATTAATTGATGAGGCACGAACACCACTGATCATTTCAGGTCCATCCCATGATGACCCGGAATGGTATCGGCGTATGGCTACAGTTGTGAAGCGGCTTAAGCCTGAGGATTATGAGATCAGCATTCGTGATCGTAATATCACCCTGACGCCCCTGGGTGAAATGCACGTAGAAGAATTATTAGGGCAGCCGCTTGGAGATCCTGACAACCCAGAAGATATTACACAAGAGCAGGCCCGGTTATTGGGTTATCTGGAACAAGCCCTTCGAGCCGAATTTATATTTAAGAAGAATAAGGATTACCTTGTTCAGGCCGGAAAAGTGGTGATCGTCGATGATTTCACCGGGCGGTTGATGCCAGGGCGGCGCTGGTCTGATGGTTTGCATCAGGCTGTGGAAGCCAAGGAAAATGTCAAAGTCCAGGGCGAAAATGTCACCTATGCCACTATTACAATCCAGAATTATTTCAGGATGTATGAAAAGCTCTCTGGCATGACCGGTACTGCGGTGACTGAATCTGAAGAATTCAATGAAATTTATAGCCTGGATCCGATTGCCATTCCTACTAACCTGGATTATGCGGCTGCCCAGGAAGAGACCTCCCTGGTGACACTTAAAGGGAAAGAGCCCGAAAGCGGGTTCGAGTATACCTATTATGCTGACAAAGATGATTCAGAGAAAAACCCGTTATATTGGAAAAGAAAGGATTATTCCGATTTGATCTATATCAGCGAGGAAGCCAAACTGCGGGCGATCACTGAGGAGATTCTTACTTTCCATGTGGTTGGCAGGCCATTATTGGTAGGTACCACATCAGTTGCGAACTCCGAAACCTTGTCAAATCGTTTGGATGGCCCATCGATCAGAAATCTGGCCTTTACCTTGATGATTCGGGAAAGCTGGATGCGAAAACATGACCACTTCCCTGATGGCAGGCGAATCCCCGAACTGCAGCCACTGAACGTTCCTCTTACTACCCTGAAATTAGGTAATCTCAGGAATATGATCAAGGAATTGGATCTGGATCTTGAGCTGAATGTCAATAATCCAGAAAATATACAGCTCCTATTGGATATCCTGGATCTGAACTCATCCCACGCAGATCGCCTGGCCAAGGTCCTGAAGCGGGGGGTCGAGCATGATGTGCTTAATGCCCGTAAACATACCGAGGAAAGCCAACTGATTGCTGGCGCCGGCGCGTTTGGGGCAGTGATGATTGCTACCAGCATGGCCGGGCGTGGTGTGGATATTAAATTGGGTGGTGAACTGGCAGAAGAGATCACCGCGGATGTTGTCCGGGTTTTGACTAGAGCAGGATTTGAGGATCCCTTTGAGCTGTCACTCCAGGAACAGGAAAAACTGGTCAAACAGCTGGATAAAGAAGATTATGGCATTTATGAAACGGAGATCAACTTTTTCCTTCAGCATATGCGGAATCAAGAGCAGGTCAAAGCCTTGGGTGGACTGCATGTGGTCGGCTCAGAACGGCATGAAGCCCGCCGGATAGATAATCAGCTTAGAGGTCGGGCGGCCCGCCAGGGAGATCCCGGTTCATCCCGATTTTACCTTTCCATGGAAGATGATCTGATGGCCCGCTTTGGTGGTCAGCAGATGGAAGCGCTCATGACCCGCCTGCAAGTTGATGAATCCATGCCCATCGCCAATCCCCTGGTAGATCGGGTTGTAGAGCAGTCACAGAACAGGGTGGAAGGCGCTAACTTTGATGTCCGCAAGCATTTGCTGGAATATGATGATGTGCTAAACACGCAGCGTGAGAAGATTTACGGACAGCGGGATCTGGTTTTCAAGAAACCAGACCTTTCAGAAGATATCCTCGAGATGCTTCACTCAGAGATCCAGAAGCGAGTTGAAAACACAATTTGGGAAGAGGAAAGCGATGAGGATCAGGATAGCCCTTGGCGGTTGTTAGCCTGGCTGTCTCAAATCCAGCCTACTTTGACATTCCAGCACCAGCAGGTGCCGTCCTATACAATACGTCTGCTATTAAATAAGATCCGCCAAGAATCCCCGGGATTAAAGAAAGATCAGCTGGTGCCGGTTTTGGTTGAATTGGGGAAAGATGTCCTGGTAGCTGAGGAAAAATATATGCTGGGAGCAGTGGATCGAATTTTGGTTGAACGCCAATACCGCTACCAGGATCAGCTGGATAGCCGGATGGAAACACTGGACACTTTCCTGGAAGGCTTGTCCCTGGGGAGCGAAGAACCGCTCAATCCCCAGGCTGTCTTCAACGAAATGCGTGAACTGATCAGAACCCGGTTTGAACTTTCCCAAAATCAGATCAAGGAATTGATTGAAGGCCCCGGAGAAGAATTAGAAGAGATCCTCAGAACCCAGGTTGAATCCCAATTGATAGATCTTGAGTTCAAGCGACTGATTGGCGGTGTGGAACGATTGCTGGGGGCTCCTCTGGAAGCCGAGCAGATCCAAACGGAAGGTTCAAGCTGGGAATCTGTCACTGAATGGATCTTTAAACAGATCGAGGAGCAGTTTGCGAACCGGCACAGGACATATTTTGATGATCCTGATGATTCCATCATCAGGAAGAGTATTGAAACCGGCCTCAAAGAGGTCCAAACTGATGAACTTTCCGATTCCGACCTGGTGAAGATCCTCGGATTAATGGTGGAGGGTCGAAGAGCGGCTTTTGATAAAAAGAGCCATAAACGAATCTGGCTGCGAACTCAGCGTTTGCGCTACACCTTCTATGCGGCGAGACTTCTTAATCAGATAGATCAAGTAACCGCCCAGAATGATATTTTAGAGCATCTCGATAATGCCCGGCTTATCGTTCAGGATGCCTGGGGGCTGAATGAGATCACTCGCTTAAAAGATGTTCAGCTATCCCAATTGGAAGATAAGGTCAGAGATATTATCCGGGAAGAGATTGGGGATGATGTTTTTGAAAAATACACTCATCAAAACCTGGATACTGTGCCGGATGACCTTAAAGAGGATATCCGAGATCTCTTAGGCCGCTCCGTTGTCAGCAATATCTACCGGGATCTGTTCCTGCGAGTGATATCAGAGTTATGGGTGGAATATCTTACCCAAATGGAAGCCCTGCGTGTGGCAATCGGTTTGGAAGCCTATGCCCAGCGGGACCCGCTTGTTCAGTATAAAAACCGCGGGTTCGAAATGTTCCAGCAATTGATGGACGATATGAGGGTTGGTGTGGTCAATCGTATCTTTACCTTCCAGCCCCGCAATCTGGATCGGATCCAGGCCGGCTTTGAAGAATCCCCTGCTGCGCCGAAAGCTGATTGATCAATTAATAACCTGACACAATAAACTACAAAACAGACCTCTCGTACAGGAGAAGTCTGTTTTCATTTAGGCAGTGATTTTCAGGTACAATAAATGAAATCAATCCCTGGCACATGGATAAGACGCCGATGGCTGAAAATCAGGTTCCTGAAGTCGCTGATTTTTACAAGAATTTACCCAAAGTGGAGCTGCACCGCCATTTGGAAGGTTCTTTGCGCGTCAAAACCATGATGGAAATAGTCCGGGCTCATGAGATGGATGTCAAGAACACCGGCTATCTGCGCCCACTTGTCCAGGTGGAACATGAGGATCCCTACACATTCGAAAATTTCCTGGCCAAATTTGGTACTCTGCGCCTTTTTTATAAGTCCCCTGATATTATCAAACGCATTACCTGGGAAGCGGTGGAAGATGCTGCCCGGGATAATATCCGGTACCTGGAACTGCGTTTCACTCCTGTTGCACTCAGTAGAGCTGAAGGTTTTCCAATGACTCAGGTAGTAGATTGGGTCATTGGAAGTGTCCAGGAATCTTCGGCTCACTTTGATATCATGGTTCGGCTGCTAATCAGCATGAACCGTCATGAAAGCCTAGCCCAGGCTCAGAAAGCGATCGAGATCGCCCTGGAAAAAAAAGATCAGGGCATTGTTGGGGTGGACCTGGCCGGCAATGAAGCAGACTTTTCTGGAGAACCTTTCCAGGAACTGTTCAAGGTCGCCCGCCAGAGTGGATTGAAGGTGACTATCCATGCCGGGGAATGGGGTGGGGCAGAAAACGTACGGCAGGCCATTGAGGTACTAGGGGCTGACCGGATTGGTCACGGAATCCGGGTTTTGGAAGATCCTTATACTGTAGCTCTGGCCAAGGAACGGGGAACGTTGTTCGAAGTATGTGTGACCAGCAACCACCAATCTGGAGCAGTAGAAGATATCACGGATCACCCTATCAGGAAAATGATCAAGGAAGGTTTAAACGTCACCATTAACACTGACGATCCCAGCATCTCCAAGATCAATCTGTCCAGTGAGTATCAAACTGTAAATCAGGTGTTGGGGATTCCTATGCAAGTGGTAGGTGAGCGAGTGACCGCTGCCGCGCTGGGAGCGTTTTTACCCGCTGAGCTCCGCAAAAAGTTGGCGGCGCTTATATCAAGCGAATACACGAAAATGATCAATAAACGGGACTGATCTTATTCCCGGCTCTCTTCCCATTCCTTGACAGATGCATCAATAATCTGTCGAACTTCCGCATCAGGAATTTCTTCAACATCATTATAGGAATTCAAACCCACCCAGAAACGAATTTCCTTGTTGTGATTCTCCATCAGGTGAATACCTTTGCCCGCCAAGGGGGATCCATGGAGTTTCTTCTGGAGGATCTCATTCACCTCATCGATCACGCTGAGCATTTTAACTCCGGCTTCCCCTTCTTCCTCAACATCGACTTCCGGGGGTATGAGGTCATTTTCAAGGGGGGGTTGAACTGTTGTCTGGGGCTCAGGCTTGGTATGTGCCTTTTCCTGGACCGTGATGATATTTAATATATCCCGTGGTAAGTTCTCTTTTTCTACATACGAGCCATTGAGATCATATACTGGCGGTTTGCCCTCTTCTTTCCAGACCTGCATCACAAGTCGTGAATTTGGGCTGGGTTTCTTGATCTGGGCTGCCACACCTGGCACTGATAGATTTTCCTCTGGAGCCGTTTCATCTTTTTGGAAGAGTTTGTTCAGACGAGGCGAATTCATGGATAACAGGAATAGTCCCAAGAAAAAACCGATCGCCAGTGCGAAAACCACAATAAAGACAAGCAAGGCTATTTCCATAAGAACTCCTTCTCACTCGGGAAGCGGTTGGCAGGTAGGGCAGAAATAAGTACTGCGCTGCGCGATTTTGATCCGCTTAATGGGTGTTTTACAATATTTGCATGGTTTCCCTTCTAAATTATACACCGAGAGATATTTTTGGTAATCCCCTCCCTGGTACATCCAATCAATGCTAGAACCTTGATTTTCAATACCTTCCTGGAGAACCTCCCGGATACTCAGCCAGAGTCGCTGTGTTTCGCTGGAATTAACTGAATTAGTTTTCTTGGCCGGGTGCAGTTTTGCCCGGTAAAGGGCTTCATCGGTGTAGATATTTCCCAACCCCGCAATCATTTCCTGGTCCAGTAAAAAATATTTCAGCTGCCTGCTGTGTTTCTGGAGGATCTGATGGAAAAGCTCTGGTGTGAAATCATCTGCCAGCGGTTCGGGGCCAAGGTTCCCGATCACTTGGACGGGATCTTCAACAAGCCAGACACGCCCGAATTTACGGATGTTATTGAATGCCAGCCTGTATTTATCGGTGAAGTTCAAGATTAGCCGGTAATGTTTGCCTGGGGGATTGGTTTTTTCTTCTACGACCAGTTCCCCACTCATGCGCAAATGGATGATCAATGTATCCCAGGAAAGGCGGATGAGCAGGTTTTTGCCGCGCCGACCGACCCCAGTGACAAATTGTCCCCGGATGCGGTCCTTGAAATCTGCGGGTGAGGGCGCTGCAAGCGTCCGTTCCCAAAGCAGGTCAGCATCCTTGATCTTCTTGCCTAAGATCGAAGGAGATCCGGTTTCCCCCTGAAGAAGATATCTGCGGAATGTTTCAACTTCTGGCAGTTCTGGCATGAATTTTATTCGTCGAACATCTCGCCGACGCTGCGTCCCTCATGAGCCCTGCGAATGACCTCGCCCAGGAGGGGAGAGATATCCAGGATATCCACTTTGCGCTTCTTCCTGAGGGTTTTTATACCTTCAGGAGCTACAGGGACTGAGTTTGTTGTTATCAGATGGGTTATGGGTGACGCGGCCAGTTTCTCGATAGCTGGTTCGGAGAATACTGGATGCACGAAAACAGAGAATATTTCCCTGGCGCCATTCTGTTGGGCTACCATGGCTGCTTCTGCCATCGAACCCCCGGTATCCACTTCGTCATCCACGATGATGACATCACGGTCGGTGGTATCGCCAATCAGAGATAATGCCTGGGCGGCATTGGTCTTCGTTCGGCGCCGTTTCTCAATGAAGGAAATCGGAACGCCTAATTCGGCGGCCAGGTTGCGGCCTTTTTTCGCGAATCCAAGGTCGACCGTAAGGACAACCGGGTCTTTCATGGTGGGTAATAATTGGAACAAGCGGTCTTTTAGTAGATGGTAGGCGGTTAGAACATCTCCGGGAATGGAGAAGAAACCCTGAATTTGACCGGCGTGCATATCCATGGTCATATAGCGGTCTGCGCCGGCAATTTCGATCATATCAGCGACCAAACGAGCTGTAATTGGCACCCTGGGTTTATCTTTTTTATCTGACCGGGTATAGCTAAGGTGGGGGATCACTGCAGTCACCCGGCCGGCAGAATCTAGTCGCAGAGTTTGTAATGTAATTAACAGCTCCATTAAATTACGGTGGACCGGGCGGGAAGTATTTTGGATTAGGTATACATCCTGCCCCCGGACGCTGTTATGTAGGCGGACCCAGATATTTTCATTGGGATAATCGATAATATCCCTGCCGCTAATTGGGACGTTAAGGTATTCAGCAATGCCCTGGGCGACTTCGGGAATTGCTGTCCCGGCGAAGAGCTTGATATCACCGTACATAACGGGATGATGAGAGGTTTTTTGCGCCATAAGGGATTCCTTTATTATTGTTCCTGCCATTCACTTTTTAACATACTCATTATAATAACATCCACATATTTTCCATCAAGGTATTGGGCCTGGCGGAATATTCCTTCTTGTGTGAAACCGGCTTTTTCGTATGAACGCATCGCTTGTTGATTGGTTTCAAATACCCGCAGCCAGATCCGGTGCAGGTTAAGATTTTCAAAGCCATGTTTTATGATAAGACGCATGGCATTGGTGCCAAAGCCTTGATTCCAGTATCCCTTTTCACCAATGAAGATTCCTACTTCAGAAGAGCGGTTTTGCCAATCTATTTGAATGAGGCCGCAATTGCCTACAAAGATCCACTCATCTACTTGTGGATCTGGCTGGATCTCTATTGCCATCGGCCTTTCATAAGAAGACCTCTTTAATAAATTCTCAAACCAATTTTCTTCTTCAGCCAGGGATAGAGGTACAACCATTGATAACCCATATTTTATTTCAGGATCGTTCAGCCATTTGACGAATTTTGGCAGATCCTCTTTTTCAATGGCCCGAAAGCGTAACTGGTCACCAAGTATCATAAACCGGCTCCTTGGATCAATTCTTCAACCGCCCGCCAGGGAGAAAGCTCCCTTTTAATGACCTTGGCAAGGGCAGCTTGATATATATCTGGTGAGATGCTCTTTTCCCAGCGAGAACGCAGCGCTGTCCCCAACAAGGTTTCTAGCTGGTTCTTCAACCGCTTTTCTTCTCTCAACTGCCATAGATCGCTGGATTTCAGAAAATCAAT
This sequence comes from Anaerolineales bacterium, assembly GCA_021161345.1. Taxonomy (GTDB): domain Bacteria; phylum Chloroflexota; class Anaerolineae; order Anaerolineales; family UBA11858; genus B10-G9. The sequence continues at coordinate 51,450 of JAGHAU010000086.1, forward strand.
ATGCGCATTAAGACTGCTCACCAGGTCCGGGATTCCTTCCCCTGATGTGGCAACTGTAGGAAGTACAGCTGGGATCCAGCCATTTCCGGTTTGATCCGTTTCAGAATCTATCTCCATTAGTTGGCCGTGGTGATTAATGTGTTTTCCTTCAGGATGGGCCATAGATAGCATGTTCCTGAGGGCGCGGAGAGTGTTCTCTGCGCCAGGTTTATCTGATTTATTAACTACCAGGATGTCGGCAATTTCCAGGATGCCGGCTTTTATTGTCTGGATTTCATCCCCTAATCCTGGGGCTTCGACAACGATGGTTGAGTGGGCCAGTCTGGCGATATCCACTTCGGCTTGTCCCGCACCGACGGTTTCTATAATAATGATCTCAAACCCGGCGGCGTCGAAGACCTGCACAAGTCCTGCAGTTGCAGCTGCCAGGCCGCCCAGGGAGCCGCGGGAAGCCATGGAGCGGATGAAAATGCCAGGATCGCCTGTCAGATCCTGCATGCGTACACGGTCGCCCAGAATGGCACCGCCAGTGAATGGGCTGGTTGGATCCACTGCCACGATGGCCACCCGGGGAGGGATAGTGCCATCCGCCGGTTGGCGATATGCCAGGGCGAGTTGGTTAACCAGGGTTGATTTACCCGTACCTGGCGCCCCTGTAACTCCGATCAGGTGGGCTTTTCCGGTATGGGGGAAGAGTGCTTCCAGGATTTCTAACCCTTCAGCGGTATTATTTTCAATTTGGGTCAGGGCGCGGGTCAAAGCCAGCCGCTCCCCGTTCAGGACCGCTTGGGCGTGGTTTACTGGCATGCCTTTTGGATGTCTTCAATAATAGTCTGGGTGGAGGTGCCTGGACCGTATATCCCGTTCACTCCCAACTTAATGAGTTCGGGTTTATCTTGATCTGGAATGATGCCGCCCAGGAAGAGTCTGGTATCATCAAGCCCTTGTTCCTTGAGCAGTTTAAGTATTTTGGGAACCAAGGTCATATGCGCCCCGGACAGGATGGACAAACCGACCACATGGACGTCTTCCTGGAGGGCGGCCTCTGTTATCATTTCCGGAGTTTGGCGCAAACCTGTGTAGATCACTTCCATACCGGCATCTCGCAGAGCCCGGGCGACAACTTTGGCTCCCCTATCATGGCCGTCCAATCCGGCTTTTGCAATTAATACTCTGATCTTGTTTTGAGAGTTTCCCATACTGCCTCCAGAGTACATTTGTCCTGAAAAAATTATACCCCAAAGGAGGGGAGAACTTTATTTGAGATCGATCAACAAACTCACCGGACAGTGATCCGAGCCCATGACCTGGTCGTGGATGATCACATCTTCCACCTGATCAACCAGCGCATCTGAAATCAAGAAATAATCCAAACGCCAGCCCACGTTGCGCTCCCGGGCACCTCCCCTATAGGTCCACCAGGAGTATTGCTCTTTATCGGGATATAGATTGCGGAAGATATCCACAAAACCATGCTCAAGGTAAATGTCGATCCATTCCCGTTCTTCTGGTAGGAACCCGGTATTGCCTTCATTGGCCTTGGGATTTTTTAGATCAATATATTGATGGCAGGTGTTGAAATCACCCCCGATGATGATCTTTTCGCCGTTGGCGTGGAGTTCATCACAAATTTCCAGCAGTTCCTGGTAGAAATCCAGCTTATACCCGACCCGGATCAAATCCCGTCCACCATTAGGGAAATAGATATTGAAGACCCGAATTCCCGGCAGAAGGGTCTGCATGACCCGGCCTTCAGAATCAAAGCGGGGAATGCCCAGCCCAATTTCTGTGGCAAGTGGTTCGTTTTTCGCAAATGTAGCCACGCCGCTGTAACCGGGACGTTCTGCAGGATTCCAGGTTGGATTCTTTTTTTCGAGTGACTCCCGCTGGGCCGCGGTTAGCTGATCCGGTCGGGCTCTGACTTCCTGCAAACAGAGCAGGTCGGGGTCATATTTCTCCCACCAGGTATCGGCCTTATTCTTAAATGCGGCTCGTAATCCGTTGACATTCCAGCTTGTGATTGTAAACATCTTTTGATTGTAACCCATTTACGGAACAGTTTCTTCAAGGGAAACCGCATCGTTTTTTTAGTACGATTTTCGATCCTGTCCAATGACTCAAGTTGTGGGCTGATAAAAAAAGACTGGACTGAATCCGGTTTAGATAGCAGAGATATAGATCTGACTTTAATTGAGAAAACATGCTAAATATGTCCCACAAAGGTGGGATTTAGCGATATCATCCACGAGTTTACTCGTTGGATAAGTGATGCTAATGAATAATTGTCCTCGGATTAGAACATTCAAAAAAATACGTAAGATTCCAGTTGAAATAATCATCTAACACATGTGAAACAAAAGATTTCTCTACTCCTGTTTCTCTCCTCCTTAGTAACGGCGTGTGGGCAGATTGGCTCACACGCTGCTGCTTTTCCTGAACCGAAGCTGTATCGATTGCAGCCGGGGGAGCTGGTGCTGGCGGCATCTGAAGCTGATATCCCGTCCATCCAGGCAGAGGATAATTATTTCGTGCAGGTTGAGAGGGCGGATCTGGAAGACACAGACCTGGTTGTTGGCCTATTTATTGGTGGAGAATCCAGGGCTTATCCAGTCCGCCTTCTCAGTTTGCACGAAGTGGTAAATGATCGGATTGGTGAGAAGGCCATTGCCGTGACCTGGTGTCCACTGTGTTACTCGCCCGTGGTTTATGACCGAATTGTAGATGGGCAGGAGCTTTCATTCCGTGCTTCAGGTTATTTGCTGCATAATAATCTTGTGCTGGTAGACCATCCTACTGATACACTCTGGAGCCAGCTGTTAGGGCAGGGGATCCGGGGAGCTCTGCGAGGATCGGTGCTTATGGTGATCCCATCCACCGTCACAACCTGGGAGATTTGGCGTGAGAACTACCCGGATTCCAGGGTCTTATCGGCTGAGAGAATCGGTTATGAGGGGGATCTCCCCGATCCTTATGGGGGCTACTTTAGCAGTGGGGCGGCAGGATTGGGTGGTGCCGGAGAAATCGATCCCCGTCTGCCCGCCAAAACTCTGATCCTTGGTCTGGTATCAGGTGAGGACATCAAGGCCTACCCCGTGGATCTGATAAGGGAACAGCGGATCATAGTGGACCAGGTTGGCGATTTTACCTTCAGCATTGTCTGGGATGAAAAAAAAGGTATTGGAAGAACTTTCCTGGGGGATATCTCTCAAGACACGCCGGAAAAAGGAATGATTGATTTTGATTCTTTGACCCCGGTTCCAGCTCAACTGGTATACTGGTTTGCCTGGACAGGTTTTTATCCGGAGTCCGATCTTTACCGCTCCAGTGATAGACCCGATACTTAAAAAAGGTCAATGTTGGATAAAATCAACAAATACCGGATCACAATCATAAAGTTTACGGTTTTTTGATACTTTTCGCGAGAGAAAAAATCCAGAACATCAACTCTTTATATATTACTTAGGGGAAGGCCATTGAGCACGGAAATAGATAAAAAAAATAATTCAGACAGAGACCACAAAACACACCAAAAGCGGCGGCTGAAAATCCCTGGCGTCTCAAATTACCGCGACCTGGGCGGATATCAAACCCTTGATGGTCTGACGGTTAAGTGGGGACAACTTTACCGATCGGGGCACCTGACTAATCTGACATCTCGTGGACTGGATATTATCTCTGATTTCGATCTTTATGCCATCATTAATTTCCGGTCTAATTTTGAATCTGCCCGCCAGCCCAAACGGGTACTGGTAGGGCCCAAGTTGATCCATTTACCGATCATGGATCAAGCAAATCGAGAAATGTCAAAAGAAATCCGGGAGAGAATTCAAAATAAAAACTACGATGGATTTATCCCGGACCGCCTGATCCTCAAATCATATCAGCAGTTCCCGACCGATTTCAACCCGGCATTCAGGACGTTCCTGCACACCGTGCGGGATGCTGGCGGAAAGCCTGTCCTGTGGCACTGTACAGCCGGGAAAGACAGAACAGGTTACGCAGCGGCTATTCTGCTGCGTTTGCTGGGCGTAGATCAATCCGTTATTTACCAGGATTACCTTCTCAGTAATCAATATGTCAACCCGATCAATAGACAGGTATTGGCAGCGATCATTGCCAGGGGGTATAAAGCCTATCGGATGATCAGGCCAATGATGAGTGTCCAGCAGAAATGGCTCATGGCTTCATTTGAATCCATTGAGAAAGAATGGGGAAGTTTTGAAGCCTATGTCAGTGATGGACTTGATCTCAGCTCTTCTGATGTGGAGCAAATGCGAAATGTACTATTGGAATAGCGTGCTAAGATCAAACAGGTGATGTTACAATAATTTCCCGGATATTAGTATTCAGGAAATATTATGTCCAACCCCTTTGTGATCTCCCAACAAACAGCTCGTCGTACTCTTCTAGCCTGCCAGGGTTTATACCCGCCCCGGTCCTGGTCTGGTAAAAGGGGCGCAAAAACCTATCTGAAGAAGGTGCGCTCGATCCAGTTCGATCCCATTAATGTTGTGGGACGAAATCCTGATCTTGTTTTACAGTCTCGAGTGAAGGATTTTCGGCCCGAATTATTGGATGAGCTCCTGTACAAAGACCGCTATATGGTGGATAACTGGGACAAGATGGCCAGCTTGAGCCTGGTGGAGGATTGGCATTATTTTTCCCACCATCGCACCAGGATGGAAGAGATCTTTGGCGTGCCATCGGATGTGGTGATGAGCCTGGCACCTATTGTGTTGGGCCAGATCCAGCAGGAAGGGCCGCAGTGTTCCCTGGATTATTGTTTTGAAGAAAAAACAGATTGGTCCTGGGGTCCAACCCGGGTTACAAGGGCCAGCCTGGAAGGGTTATTTAAGATAGGTAAATTGGGGGTACATCACCGAGTCAATAACCGGCGTTATTTTGACCTGATCGAAAACCTGCTTCCGGCTGAAGTGCTGAAAACCACTGATCCCAACCAGACGCTGGAGCAATACCAGCGCTGGCATGTAAAACGCCGGATCAACGCCCTGGGATTGGCCCATCCCAATGCCGGAGAACATTGGGGCGGGATGATCGGGGTGAAATCACCACTAAGGCAGCAGATCCTTCAGGAGCTGGCTGAAGATGGCGATCTGCTGAAAGTTGAAGTGGAAGAATTACCGGGAGACGTCTTCTACCTCCGCCAGGAGGATAAAAAACTCATCAATCGGTCCAAAAAGGATATTACTGCCCTGGAAGCGGCATTTATCGCCCCCCTGGATAACTTGCTCTGGGACCGGAAAACCGTCAAGCGTATATTTGATTTCAGATATATGTGGGAAGTCTACAAACCCAAAGAGAAGAGGGAATACGGCTATTATGTGCTCCCGGTGTTGTATGGTGATAGATTTGTGGCACGTTTGGATCCTGGATTTGATAAAAAGACCAGGATACTGACGATCAATAACTGGTGGTGGGAGGATGATGTTAATCCTGATGGAGATATGATCTCGGCTCTAAAACGCTGCCTGGGGGATTTTCTGGCCTACTTAGATGCTGATGATTTGAGATTCTCGAAAACGTTGTTAAAGAAAGGGAATTTGGGATGGCTGGGGGAATTTAAGTGATGAAAAGGAAGAGATGATGATCACAAAAGAAAGAGCAATAGAGATTCTGCATGAAAATATCCAAAACAAGAATCTTCGGAAGCACCATTATGCTGTGGCGGCAGCCATGAAGAGACTTGCTCTGGAATTGGAGGGGAATCCCGCTGTTTGGGAGATTGTGGGTTTGCTGCATGACGCTGATTATGAAAAAACCAAGGACCAGATAGACCAGCATACTCTCCTGCTGGGGGAGATACTGGCAGGCGAAGATCTGGATGACGAGATCATCCGCTCCATCCAATCCCATGCTTCTGAATATTCTGGTGTTTTACCATCAACTGCCATGGACTATGCCCTGCTGAGCTGTGATGATCTGACCGGGTTGATTGTTGCGACAGCGCTGATGAATCCGGAAAAGCTGGCTGGAGTGAAAGTTAGCTCAGTGTTAAAGAAATTCAAAAATAAATCTTTTGCTGCCAGTGTTAATAGGGACAAGATAAGAAAATGTGAAAAGAACCTGGATATAGATCTGGAACGTTTCGTGGGTCTTGTGCTTGAGGCCATGCAAGCGGAGGCTGAACTGCTGGGTTTGAATTAACGGTTTGCTTATTAGGAGATAAAATGGCTGACAGGAAATTAAATACCAGGAGGCTGGGAAAGAGCGATTTCCAGGTGACCGAGATCGGAATTGGATTATGGGCGATCGGGGGGAGTGAATGGGGGCCGGTAGACGATCAGAACTCTCTGGATACCATAGAAGCGGCCTTGAAGTCCGGGATCACTTTTTTTGATACAGCGGATG
>JAGHAU010000243.1 GCA_021161345.1 Anaerolineales bacterium
ACCATCCAGGATCTGCTGAACTTGCTGGAAGGCGGCGATAAGCCTCTGCTGGATATCAAAGGTTTTGGACGCAAATCCCTGATCGATCTTAAGAAAGCCTTACGTGCTCAAGGATTTAAAATCCCTGAAGCAGCTGAGGAGATCTCAATTTAAGGTCAGGATACAGTTCTTTTGATAAAATACAGGCAGAGTAACACTCTGCCTGTTTTTTGTTAATCCAAGTCCAGATAAGTGAGGAAAAGAATGAAACACCATCAGGGAAGGTTGGAAGTTATTACAGGCCCAATGTTCTGTGGGAAAACAGATGAACTGCTGCGCAGGCTTCGCAGGGCGATTATCGCCAAACAGAAGATCCAGGTTTTTAAACCTGGTTTTGATGTCCGCTACAGCAGCGAAAAAGTGACCTCCCATGCCGGGAATGAATATAACGCCTACCCGGTTGAGAATATTACTGAAGTACCAACCTTGCTGCTTGATGACGTCACACTGGTCGCCATCGATGAAGCCCAGTTCTTTGGAAAGAATATCATCGATGTAATTCAAGCTTTGGTTGACAAAGGAATCAGGGTCATCGTGGCAGGATTGGACATGGACTTCCGTGGAGAACCATTTGGACAGATGCCGGTATTGCTGGCACAGGCGGAGATCGTAGATAAATTACACGCCATCTGCATGGTGTGCGGAGAAGAAGCAACTCGAACCCAGCGCCTGGTAGATGGAAATCCAGCCTATTACGACGATCCGATCATCATCGTAGGCGCATCAGAAATGTATGAAGCGCGCTGCAGGATCCATCATCAGGTACCCCGAGGTAAAAAGGAATAACCATGCAATCGTATAAGGATTTTTTAAGTGAGATTCTGATTCCGGAACAGGAACTCCAGGACAAGGTCAAGGAATTAGGAGAACAGATCAGCCGGGACCACGCAGGACAGGATCTTCATCTTGTATGTATCCTGCGCGGTGGAGTGTTATTCCTGACCGATCTGATGCGGGCAATCACTGTTCCCCACTCAATTGACTTTATGGCCATTTCTTCCTACGGCGTTGGCGCAAGGGAAGCTTCCGGGCATGTGCGATTGACGATGGACCTCCGGGATGATATTCAGGGGCGCAATGTGTTGCTGATCGAGGATATTGTGGACAGCGGCCATACATTGGCATCAGTTTTGGGCCTGCTGGCTACCCGTAAACCTGCGACATTAAAGGTTTGTACGCTGTTGGATAAAGCGGAAAGACGGGAAACCGAGGTGTCGCTCGATTATGTGGGTTTTGTGATCCCAAATAAATATGTCTTTGGCTATGGATTAGACCTGGACGAATTTTATCGTGAACTGCCCTTTATCGGTGTGGTGAACGAAGATAAATATACTCCCCCGGACCATTAGATTTCCTGAAACCTTCAACCAGGGGGAGGACCATGCCATGCGAAAATTCTGGCTGGTAACGAACAAATAAATCTGAGGATCTCCAGGATTCGGTTTTCATTATTTAACTATTCCCGGATAAGAACATGATGAACAATAAGCCATTTCCAGCACTGTACGATCAGATAATTGATCTCCTTGAACCCTATCAGGTTTACCTGGTGGGGGGAGCTGTACGAGATTTGCATCTGGGAAAGCCGATCCATGACCTGGATTTTGCCCTGCCGGTAGATACCATCCCTGCTGCTAAATTGGTTGCTGATCGGCTTGGTGGCGCGTTTTTTGTTCTTGATCCTGAACGGGAAACAGCCCGTGTGATCTTAAAAGATGAAAATGATCAGCGTATGATGGTTGATTTCACACTCTTCCAGGGCAAAGATATCAAAGCTGACCTGGGCACGCGAGACTTTACAATCACTTCTATGGCATTGGGAACCGGGCCGGATGCAAAAGTCATTGATCCTTATGGTGGCGTCCAAGATTTGAAAGATGGTTTGCTGCGAGCAACCACAGGGCAGTCCCTGGCTGATGATCCGCTGCGCTGTCTGCGGGCTGTGCGTCTTGCCGCGCAATTCGGTTTAAGAATACTGCCTGAAACAAAAGACCAGATACGCAAATACGGCAGCGGAATAACCGGCATCTCTCCGGAGAGGATCCGAGATGAGCTATTCCGAATCCTGGATGGACCAAAACAGGCCGCTGCTTTTCAAGCCCTGGAAATCCTGGGTTTGTCTCCCTATGTCTTCTTTGGGGAGGTCACCGATCAGCATATCAAAGAATTGGCCTTTCTTGAAGAACTGTGGGCTTTATTCCTGAAAGAACACGATCAAGATAGCGCGGCCAACTGGTCACTGGGCCTGCTGATCCATCGGCTGGGCCGCTACAGAGGAGACCTTAAAATCTATCTGAAAGGTGAACCTGTACCAGGACGAACCATTTACCAGTTGTCTTTTATCGCTCCGCTCCTGAAAGATGGAAAAGATAAGGATATCAAGAGTGATACGCCGTCGATCCTTCCCCTCAGCAACCAGGAATGGGAGATTTTGATCCAGAGCAAGCAGGCCGCTGAAGTGGTGCTGCAGTACTCCAGGTCTGAAGATAATACCCGGCCATTGGATATTTACCGCTATTATCGCCAGTACAAATCGGCGGGGATATTGGGTGTTTTTCTGGCTCTGGCGTCTGTATCCTCTGAGTATAAAGGAAATTCTCACCAGGAGAGCTGGATCATGATCCTGGATAAATGCCGATCTTTCCTTGAAGGTTTGTGGGAGAAAAAGGATCAATGGGTCTCTCCTCCGATCTTGCTAAATGGCGATGATCTCCAATCTGAATTCAGTATCTCCCCGGGACCCCAGATCGGTTCACTGCTGGAATCCCTCCGTGAAGCCCAGGTTGAGAGATGTATCTCTTCCCGGGAGGAAGCTGTCCAATTCCTGACGGATCTGGTGGAAGGTTCAATCGAGATATCTGAATGAGCGGTTCTCCAGAAAGAAAGTTTTTTGAAAATATCTACCGGATATTTTCCAGTCCACTTTCAAATATTGATTGTGGGGAAAAGTGTGGGGCATTTAATGAATATGGGGTTCCGGTATGTTGTGATATCAGTTTGATCGTACCTTCTGCTTATCAGGCAGAATGGGATTATTTGAAGGATATGACTGATCTCTGGCAGCCCTGGAGCAGTTCCAATCCTATTGACGCAGATCTTGAGGATGATGTGCAGGATGGTCAGGTATTGCTAAAATGCCTTGGCTACCGTCAATGCCAACGCCAGTATCGAACTATGACCTGCAGAGCTTTTCCATTTTTCCCCTACCTGGACAGCAAGGGAAACTTCCTTGGCCTGGTTTATTTTCAAGAATACCGGGAGTTGTGCTGGGTCATCAGCAATCTCTCCATTGTCACCTCTGCCTACAAGGCTGAGTTCCAGCAGGCGTTTAATCTCCTTTTTAAGCAATACCCGGAATCAAAAGAGAGTTATTCGCAGTTTTCGTCTTATCTCAGGAAAGAGAAAGTAATTTCTGATGATAAAATAATTCTTCTTGATTTTGAAGATAATGTGCTTCTCTTGGATCCAGATTCCGAGATCTCGTATCAGGTGAGTTACGAAGATCTGGAATCCTTTGGCCCTTTCAGCATAACCAAAGACCTGATTTACCCGGACGAGAACCCGGATTAAGTATGGAAAACTCAGATCATCTGACCAGTGAATATTCCCTTCCAGAGGAATATCAGGTCCCAGTGAGGATAACATCTCGCAGGGACAATCCTCTGGCATGGTTACTCGCGCATTTTACACAATATTGGTACCTGGGGTTGACTACATTGGTCGGCGCCATTGGAAATGCGTCTTTAGCGGCTGTGGTTCCGGTCATCGTCGGACGGGCATTAAACGCGCTGCAAGACAACCCTCCCAAAACGGAATTATTATTGAATTTCGCCTTGATCATAGTGGTCACACAGGTCATTCGGGGTGCTCTCCAGTTAGGGAGAAACTTCAGCGCTGAATTGCTTGGGCAGCTTATGGAACGGGATATCCGGCACGAATTATATACATCCTTGCTGGGAAAAAGCATGACCTACCACAGTTTGCTGCCAGTAGGGGAAGTTATGGCCAGAGCCACTAATGATGTGCGGGAAATAAATTTCATGTTCAGTCCTGGATTCAACCTGGTGGTAGGATCGGCTAATTTTATCATCATGCCAATCATCTTTTCTTATCAATACCATCCCTCTCTGATCATTCCGCCGCTGATCTTCCTGGTTTTGTATATCGTGGCTTTGTGGCAGTACCTTTACGAACTGCAGCCCATCACAGATTCGGTCAGAAAGGCCTTTGGAACCTTGAATTCACGCCTGTCAGAAGCGGTTGATGGAATTGAAACAGTGAAGGGAATGGCAGAGGAAGAGAGCGAAGTTAATCTATTTGCTAACAATGCCCGCCGTTTCATGAAGAGAGAGATCCACCAGGGAGATGTGGAAGCCCGCTTTGTGCCCCTTCTGGTTATGGGCCTGACCCAGGCTGGTGGTCTTTTCCAGGCGGTTTTCCTTTTCCAGCGGGGATTGATCGAACTAGGAGATATCGCTGCGTTTTTTGGACTGATGGGATTATTGGGTTTCCCGACCTTTGTTTCTCTTTTTGCATATTCCCAGGTTTCCCTGGGAGTTGCAGGTGCCAGGCGTGTATTGGAGTTGATTAACCGGGAAACAGAATTGGACCAGAATCTGGAAGGATTTGAAGGACAGATCCAGGGAAAGATCGCGTTTGAGGATGTTTCCTATGCTTATGCAGATGTGAACAATACACTCCATCAGATCATGTTTACAGTGGATCCAGGACAGACCGTGGCGGTGGTAGGTCAAACCGGCTCCGGGAAAACAACCCTGGCAAAATTGATCAACCGCACCTATGATGCCACTTCAGGAGCTATTCGGATTGATGATGTGGATGTCAAAGACTGGAATCTGGAGGCCCTTCGCAAACAGATCTCGATTATTGAACAGGATATTTTCCTGTTTTCGAATTCGGTTGCAGAGAATATCGCCTTCGGAAAACCAGATGCCACCCGGGAAGAGATAGAACAAGCAGCCAGGTCAGCTCAGGCCCACGAATTCATCCTGTCATTCAAAGATGGTTATGAAACCATACTGGGTGAGAGGGGAGTGACCCTTTCCGGCGGACAGCGCCAGCGTCTGGCCCTGGCCCGGGCTTTTCTCACGGATCCCCGCATCCTGATCCTGGATGATTCCACCAGCTCGATCGATAGCGCCACGGAAGATGAGATCCAGAAGGCCATATTCGAAGTTGCTAAAGGTAGAACAACCATCATCATCACCCACCGTTTGTCCCAGATCCGCTGGGCGGATTCAATTCTGGTCGTCCGCAAAGGTGAAGTTATTGCCCGTGGGTCGCATGACGAGCTGATGGAAAACTCCAAAGCATACAGCCAGCTGTTTATTGATTGACTTTTATTTTAAGAGGCATTAGGCATGGGATTCTTTTCCAACCTGGACACCGAAGCATATGATAGGGAGTACAGCGATAGGGACCTGTTGAAACGGATAGTTTCATACTTAAAGCCGCACGCAGGAAGACTGACCGGAATTTCGTTGTTACTGATCCTGATCGGGGCAGCAAGCGCCTCCCTGCCATTAGTGATCTCCAGCAGTATTGACCGGCTGACTGCGGATCAAGCCGACTCCCAGGTAAAACTCCTGATTGGCCTGGTTTTATTCGCCGCGCTGGTTAATTGGGGTGGCAACTGGATCCGAAGGCGGATGACAGTTCGGGTTGTCTCCAGTGTGGTTATGACGTTGAGGACAGATGCTTTCGCTTCTGCAGCTAATCATGACCTATCATTTTATGATAAATTCTCCTCTGGAAGAGTTGTATCCAGGATTACCTCTGATACAAGGGAGTTCGGAAAGTTAATTCTTCTGATCACGGACCTGGGAGCACAAATGGTCCAGGCATTGATCCTTGGAGTAGTGCTGATCCGGTTGGAATTCCAGCTATTTGTTTATATTTTGATATTCCTGCCTTTTATATTTCTGCTCGCGCGAGGTTTCAGGAGTATTGCTCGCAAATCGACCAGGGAGGGGATGAAGGCCCTGGCTACGGTAAACGCCACTATCAAGGAAACGGTCAGCGGAATTGCCGTAGCTAAGAACTTCCGCCAGGAACCAAAAATCTTTTCCGATTTTGATGAAGCCAATATTGAATCTTACCGGATCAATGTTCGGCGAGGTTTTGTGCTCTCGATCGTATTTCCAGTATTGAATGCGATCAGTGGTATAGGAACGGCTATTCTGGTTTATGCCGGGGGCATGAGCGCAGCCCAAGGAATAGTGAGCATTGGATCCTGGTATCTTTTTGTGGTGGGTTTGGACAGGTTCTTTTTCCCGGTGTTGAATTTGGCTTCTTTCTGGGCCCAGGTTCAGGTTGGTTTGGCTGCTTCTGAGCGCGTATTTGCACTGATCGACGCGGAACCGGTTGTAGTACAAACAGGAAATATTATCCCTGATCGGATCTCTGGCCGGATAAACATCCAAAATCTGCATTTTAGGTATACAGATGATGAGTGGGTGTTCAAGGATTTTAATCTCACGGTTGAACCGGGCGAAAATGTTGCCCTGGTAGGTCATACCGGCTCTGGTAAGTCTTCTATAGCCAAATTGATCGCCCGCTTTTATGAGTTCCAATCCGGAACGATCAAGATTGATAATTATGATATCCGCGACCTGGATCTCACCAGCTACCGCAAACAGCTGGGTATGATCTCCCAGGTACCCTTTTTATTCTCAGGCACAGTTTCTGAAAACATCCAGTATGCCAGCACGGATTCCAGCCTGGAAGAAATGACTCTGCTGGCACGGGAAATTGGCGATGGGGAGTGGCTGGAAACGCTGCCGGAAGGTTTTGACACTGAGGTTGGAGAACGGGGTGCCCACCTTTCGATGGGGCAGCGCCAGCTGGTAGCGCTTCTGCGGGTATTGATCCAGAACCCGGCCATATTCATTCTGGATGAGGCTACTGCCAGCATTGATCCGTTCACTGAAAGGCAGATCCAGCAAGCTTTGGATCTGATCCTCAAGGACAGCACTAGCATTCTGATCGCGCACCGCCTGTCAACAGTTAAATCAGCGGACCGGATCATTGTGATTGATCAAGGGAAGATCATTGAGGAAGGCACCCATGAATCCCTGCTGAAAATGGGGGGTTATTATTCTGTACTTTATAATACCTATTTCAGGCACCAAAGCCTGACCTATGTGGAAGAGAGCGGAAAACTGGCTGAGTAGTTAAT
>JAGHAU010000174.1 GCA_021161345.1 Anaerolineales bacterium
ATCCATACCCTCAGATTGGGCAGCCCGAGCAGTGATCTTTCTTAATTCAACCCGCACATCGGAAGGCAGGGCAGGTCTTGGAGACGAAAGAAGTAATTCCTGGCGGCGATCTTGGGCTCTGTCCCAGGCAGATTTGTGCCCCCTCAGATCGGCAGGGTTAAGAGGTTTGCGATCGATGACCGGGGAAGGGTAATGAACTTCTTTTTTGAACCATTTTAATGTGTGCTCATGAGAAATGAAATCAGCGCCGGTTCCGACTTCCCGAATGAGATTCAGAGCCAGGGGATCGTCGCGAAATTGGATTCCATTTGAGAAATGGTTGATAGAAGCGATCATTTCGGCGTCAAGGATCAATTTTTCTGGGCTCTGGCAATTTTCATATGCCAGCATACCCGCGCCGGAGATCATATTCACTCCAGCCAGAGTACCGATCAGGGCTCCGGTTGCGGATTCCATGCCGGCCTGGGCATCGACGATTTTAGCATCCGAAATTCCGAGATAAGCCTGTGTTGGCAGTCCCAATGACCTACCAATTTGCGCATAGGAAGCAGCTATCAGCCAGGTCCCGGGGGCACCCATGGGTGCAGAGCTGTTTTTCATATCAAAAACTGCTGCTGATCCACCCCAGACAATCTTGGATCCTTTACAGGCTAACTGGGATAGTATTATGCCGCTCAGGCACTCTGCCGTATGCTGGACCACTGTTCCGGCCAATGTGACAGGGGAGGTGGCACCTGCCATGGGCATGGCTACGAGTTGGATTGGGATCCCGGATCGGGCATTATCAAGTATATTCTGGCAGCTGGTATCGCTCCATGTTAGGGGTGAAGTGGGACAAATATCAAATATTCCCAGTGGTTTTTCCCGGAGTTCTTGATCTCCTCCCGCAGCTGTTACCAGCAGTTCCTTCATCACTCCCCAACTTTGCTTGCGGAAAATGCCAGTGATGATTGGTTTAGTCATATAACAAAGAGCGAGGTATAAGCGGTAAAGATCTCTGATAGCCTCAGGGACATCACTGGGTATCATGGCAGTGCTTTGGGCATCGATCGGAGATAGATTTTCAACCAGTTGAACAAATTGAACCAGGTCGTTAGTATAGACCTGGCGGGGTTTTTGGGTTTGCGAGTCCAGGATATATAAGGTTGAAGATCCCGGGTTGAAAAAGGTCTTGTCGCTGCCATATTGGACTGACGGATCTCCCCGGAGATTATAAAGCGAGAATTTCGCTGGACAGCTGTCCAGGGCGCTGTGGATCAGGTTTTCTGGTATCGAGGTTAATTTGGAATCCAAATCGACCTTTGCGCCTGCATCTGATAGCAAGTTAAGACATTCAGTATTGGAAATGACAATTCCGGGATTTTCCAGAAGTTTGATAGCTTCCTGGATGATCTTCTTTTCCTGTTCTGTTTCAAGAACTTGCATTGATGGCTTCATATCCGATCATCCCAGGCTTAAGAAAACCCCATCCAAGGTGACGGGAGGGGGTAAAGTATTTCTCTTGATGTTAACACGGCTCAGTCTGGATTTGGGAATTGAATTAATATAAACCCCAATCTACTGCATCGTCTTCCATCATGGAGCGGTCCCAGAACTCACGTCCCATCTCTATCTTGGTGGGAATGGCAAGGATTTCTTCCGTTTTACTGCGACAGGCTTCCATGAGTTGGGGGGCATACGGACAGAAAGGTGTTGTCAGGATCATGGTTACCAGAGCATCATCCTCCTTGATCTTAACGTTCCTGACCAATCCTAATTGGACAATATTCATCCCCAGTTCCGGATCCATAACTTCCTGGAGACCTATATGAAGGGACTCCGCCAATCCGCGGTCCTCCTTTCCTAATTCCCATTGATCTACAATCATAAACTAAACCTCATCAACTTTCTCTTTAATCAAGTATTTACATTGTTTATCACCATCGAGAATGCACTCGACCCGTTGGGGGGTGGAGGAAACAAAGTGAGCGATCAATTCCTGGTCCATCATGCAGATCTCCGGGAAATCTTCTCCCACATGATGATAAGGGCAGCTAGACTCGACGATATAGAAATTTCCTTCATCTTCCTGGATATTGACCATAAATCCTTCAGACGTCAAGACTTCCTGCAATAGTTCCAGCCGCTCTTTGAGATCGAGATCTTCCAGGCTGATATCGCGGGTTAGATCGTCGGCGATTCCTTCCGCGACTTCCTTGAAAATATTTCCCAAGACTTTAGCAGGCAGTTTGGATTTAAGCTGTTCCAGCAATCTTAAGGTCAGCTGCAAATAACGCTGGGGAAATTGTTCCATTCCTTTTGGTGTAAGGCTGAATACCAGGCGGGGGCGACCGACTCCATGTCGTTCTTCTTCAGACAGGATCAAACCCTCAGCCTCCAGTTTATTCACATGGTGGCGAACGGATATGGGATTTATATCCACTGCTTCAGCTAATTCGTTTACTGTCCTTTTTTGATTGAGGAGCAGTGAACGCAAAACCCGATTTCTGGTGGTATTACTCATATATAGCCTTTTTTTTTACCTTGTCATCAAAAGTCTATCATTGAACCTGTGAGATGTCAATAATTTATATGATAATTATCTAAAATATTGACTTATGTGGTTAATTATGCTACAATTTGGCCTGTCAAAAAAACTGCTGAAAAAGCACAAAAACTGAATTGGAGCCATTTTACTATGTCTGAGTTAGTGATAAAAAATCTTCATGTAAATGTGGAAGATACGGAGATATTAAAGGGGGTGGATCTCACGATCAAATCAGGAGAGGTCCATGCTGTAATGGGCCCAAACGGCACAGGAAAATCAACCCTGGCTTATGCCTTAATGGGCCATCCAAAATATAACGTCACAAAAGGGAAAGCCACCCTGAACGGACAGGATCTGTTGAACCTTGATCCCAATGAACGCTCGAGTCTAGGTTTATTCCTGGCTTTCCAGTATCCTGTAGCAGTGCCTGGAGTATCAGTTGCAAATTTCCTGCGCACAGCTCTTAACGCTCACCGGAAATATGAAGATCCGGAAGACAAGGGTATATCCATTCCTGATTTCAGGAAAAAACTTAAAGAAAAAATGGCTCTACTCAAAATGGATCAATCATTCGCGGGCCGGTACTTGAATGACGGTTTTTCCGGTGGTGAAAAGAAACGGGTTGAGATCCTCCAAATGGCCACTTTGGAACCGAAATTCTCTATTCTTGATGAAACGGACTCCGGACTGGACATTGATGCGCTGAAGATCGTCTCGGATGGCATAAACGCGATCAGCAGTGAAAACCATGGTGTTTTGGTGATCACCCATTATCAGCGGATCTTAAACTATATCAAACCTGATTTTGTACATGTGATGCTGCATGGCAGGATCGTGCAATCTAGTGGACCTGAACTGGCACTCAAACTTGAAGATGAAGGATATGAGTGGCTTCGGGAAAAACACGCTGCCTGATAGGTTTCATTACAGTATTTCCTAAGTTATTTTTTCAGGAGCTTTTCTCATGTCAACAGACGAGAAATTAATTCAAGGTATTGGTGATTATAAGTACGGATTCAAAGATCCTGAAGTGCATGTATTTAAAAGTAAAAAAGGATTGGATGAGGAAGTTGTCAGGCAAATCTCCCACATGAAAGAAGAGCCAGAGTGGATGCTGGAATTCCGCTTAAATGCGCTCAAGCATTTTCAAGCCAGGCCAGTGCCTACCTGGGGGCCCGATCTTTCCACCCTGGATTTGGATGGAATTTATTATTACGTCAAGCCCATGGAGGGAGAAGGAAAAACCTGGGACGATATCCCGGAATCGATCAAGGACACATTTGACAAGCTTGGCATTCCGGATGCAGAGCAGAAATTCCTGGCCGGGGTCGGCGCCCAGTATGAATCAGAAATGATCTATCACAGCATTCATGAGCAGCTGGCCGAGCAGGGAGTTCTTTTTAAGAGCATCGAGGATGGACTAAAGGAACATCCTGAACTCTTCCGGGAATATTTTGGGAAGATCATTCCCTACACTGATAATAAATTTGCAGCATTAAATAG
>JAGHAU010000240.1 GCA_021161345.1 Anaerolineales bacterium
CCCCAAATCTTATCCTCAAATAAACGAGCAATTTCTTCATCGATGTCATAACTGTTGGGGTTGGCCGCGTCAAGGATATTGCCCAGGGCGCTGATCCGTATGGCTGCATCCAGATGATCTGAGGCTTGTTCTACAAGCTTTTTCAGGAGGGGATATAACTTAAGAGTTTCACGGATGCTGGAAGTCTTATGGGTCCTGAAAAGGTCATCCTGGTTAATTTCCTGGAGGACTTTCTGGTAGATCAACCCTGCCGTGCGGGCCGGCGGCAGAGACATATCTGCCTTGATCCAATCCTTTTTGAAATTGTCCAGGACCGTCTGTCGTGACGAATCATCCATATCTGCTTTTTCCAGAGTAGATTCCATTAAATTCATGATGCAGGGTATGCAAGCCTGGTATGTTTTCATGAGATCCCTGAAAATTGCGGGTTTTTAATTCGACATTTGTCTGATGTCAACTTTGTGGTTATCGTGAAAATGATACGAGCCGGATTTCTTCAAAACAGCGGGGACATATTCTTTCTGAACATCAATCAAAGTGGATTTTTCATTGATTGTGATCCTTCCGATACCATTTCCAGGGATATCAGCCCTGGAAGCGATGCCGCCTACAATTTCACCAGGGCGAATGCCATGGATCCGGCCCCGGTTAATGCTCAAGCGCACCATGCCGATTTCATGTCCTGAAGAGGATTTCTGGAATTGGCCCTGCCGATTTGATTTACCGTTCCGGTGATCTCTCTTTTTGCCGCGGCCTTTTTTATAAGACGATTCCTTGAATTCCACAGGAGTTATCTTTGCGATGGGTTGATCTGACATACCTTTGCGGGCCATTTTCAAAGCAGCTGCAGCGATTTTAACTGGATCGTGACCTGAGGCAACCATGTATTCCACAAGTTCCTGCTCCCGTTTGCAGCGATCCCTTTCCAACCAGGCCTCTAATTTTTCTAATAATTTTAGGTCACGGCGCTCATTGAGATCCTTTTCGGTGGGGAGTTGGGCAAGGTTTATTTTGGATTTAGAATAATGTTCGATCCGGCTGAGATATCGCTTGTCTTTTGGGGTGAGTAAGGAGATGGCAATACCGTCTTTCCCAGCTCGCCCGGTCCGACCTATCCGATGCACATACGCTTCGGGATCAGTTGGAATGTCGTAATTTACAACGTGGGTAATATCATCGATATCCAACCCGCGGGCTGCCACGTCCGTTGCGACTAAAACCTTGATTTTGCCTGCTCGGAAACGATCCAATACCCGAATGCGGGCATCCTGGGAAAGATCGCCATTCAGTGCTTCTGCAGGAAAACCGCGCTGTATGAGATTATTGGCGACTTTTCCGGAACCAATCCGGGTTTTTGTGAAAACCAGGGTTGAACCGATGTCTTCGGCTTCAAATAAACGAGTGATAGCTGCTAATTTATCTTTTTCTTTGACCATGTAATAGCGCTGATCTACAGTGTCAACTGTGAGAGCTTTGTGCTCCACCATAATCGTCTCAGGTTCATGCATATATTTATCGGCCAGACGGCGGATGGATTGAGGTAGAGTAGCTGAAAACAAGGTTGTCTGACGGGTGGGTGGGGTTTCCTGGAGGATATTCTCAACATCATCCACAAAACCCATGCTGAGCATTTCGTCAGCTTCGTCAAGAATGACTGTATGAACCTGGCTGAGGTCGAGTATATTTTGCCGGATCAGATCTTGCAGGCGGCCGGGGGTGCCAACAACGACATCCACGCCTTCTTTAAGTCTGCGTCGGGAGGTCCCGTAATGCTGGCCTCCGTAAATAGGAAGCACGCTGACTTTCATATGGCGGCCGTATTCTTTGATCGCTTCGGCTACCTGGATGGCTAGTTCCCGAGTAGGGGCAAGGACCAGGGTGCTGATAGCATAACGATTTTCGCTGGTGGCCAGGCTATTGAGAATGGGGAATGCAAAAGCTGCTGTCTTTCCAGATCCCGTTTGGGATTGGGCTAAAACATCTTTTCCTTCCAGCATCAAAGGGATCACTCTTGTTTGCACTTCGGTAGGGGTTTTAAATCCAAGATCTTCTGCTGCCTGGATTAATGTAGGGTGCAGGGTTAACTGCGAAAATTCAGTCGTCATCAAAATCTCCTCTAGCGTTTTGATAACTCTTGAAGCTTCACAACCCATGTGAATTGAGCGTTTTCCTCACGGAAAATGATCCGGGTTCACCCAGCCGCTTTTCATGTACCCCCTGCGGCAAGAAAAAAGCTCGTCCCGATATTGACGAGCCGCCATTTTGAATTTTCAAAACAAAATAATATTTAGTTGTAGCTGGTTATATCCTACCAACCGCGGCAGTATACCACAACCTGAGGATATTTGTCTACTGGTAAATAAAACTCCTTGGGTTGGGAATTTCTAAAACCAGCAGTTGTCTGTTGGTAAGGATGTCAATAATCAAGCCTGAGGTGTCCAGCAAAATGGTTATAATTGTGATCAGGATGGGGAAAGAGATAATTTATTATCCCTTGAACTCTGGTTTACCAGGAGGTGGTCGTGCGTTTAGGAATCATGATCGGTTATGCGGCTAAGAAGATCTCTTTGCCGATGGAGCTTATCAAAACTGCGGATGAGCTGGGTGTTTATGCTGTCTGGGCATCGGAAGCATACGGCTCGGATGCGGTCACGCCGCTGGCCTGGATCGGGGCCCAGACCAAGAATATAAAACTGGGCACGGCAATCATGCAAATGCCAGGCCGTACTCCAGCCAACACAGCCATGACGGCCATGACCCTGAACCAGCTTTCTGAAGGACGATTCCTGCTGGGTTTGGGAATGTCCGGCCCCCAGGTAGTTGAAGGCTGGCATGGCGTTTCTTATCACAAACCGCTGACCCGGACACGGGAGTACATCCAGATCCTCCGTAAGATTTTCGCGCGTGAAGAACGCCTGAGCCATGAAGGTCAATTCTATCAAATCCCTTACCAGGGCGCAGGCAGTACTGGCCTGGGCAAATCGCTCAAGAGCACCCTGGACCCGGCGCCAGAGATCCCCATTTACCTGGCGGCGATCGGGCCAAAGAATGTGCAGCTGGCTGCCGAAATTGCTGATGGCTGGCTGCCGATCTTTTTTTCTCCCACGAAATATAAAGAGATCTATCAAGACCAGGTTGACCTGGGCATTTCGAAAGCCGCTAACGGGAAAACTCTGGATGATTTTGATATTGCGCCTATGGTCTCGGTTGTTATGAATGATAACCTTGAGGTGGCCTGTAATCAACTGCGGCCGATGCTGGCAATCTACATTGGCGGGATGGGGTCCAGGGGGAAAAATTTCTATCATGATCTGGCCTGCCGAATTGGTTATGAAGAGGCTGCAAATGAAATCCAGGATCTTTATCTAGCAGGAGAGAAGGGGAAGGCGATGATGGCAGTGCCTGAAGAGTTGATCGACGAGATAGCGTTGGTCGGCCCCAAAGAACGGATTAAGGAAAGGTTAATCGCTTGGATCGACTCACCCATCACAACCATGAATCTAACCATTTTTGACACAGAAACATTGCGTATAGTTGTAGACCTGCTGCAGGAGATTTGATCTGCACAGGCAATCAGGGGTTGATAAGAGAATGAGTGACTGGTTTGTTCACTTAAGCGTGCTGATGAAATCCAGCATAATTTCAGCAACTCTTTGATGTTGTACCGCCAGGCTCAGTGAGGCCATGACATCCCCCCTTTATGGGACGCAGTCTCCAAATTGGGTGTAATTTGCCCCTTTAATAGCTACAAACCGGGTATCTGCTGGCAGTAGGAACCTTTTCTCATCAAAATTATTGGTATTTGGGAAATTTTCTATGGTGCCAAAAATTGAAATTACAACCACGCTGTCATCTGAGAGGTTGGCGCTTTCCGGGGGAAAGGAATCCCAGAAAGCCAGGGAATCAATAATGGCAGGATGAGAGTCTGTTGTGAATTGAACGATTTCCTCGCGGAAAAAGGTCCGGGTTTACCGAGCCGCATTCCATTTTCCCCCTGCGGCAAGAAAAAAGCTCGTCCTGATATTGACGAGCCACCATGTCGAATTTTCAAAACATAATAATATTCAGTTGTAATTGGTTATATCCTACCAACCGCGGCAGTATACCAAACGCGGAGAGATATTGTCCAGAGGCCTAGAGGATATTTATAGAACTAGATCTTGAATTATTTTATCCAGGATGAAATATATCCTGGTATCAATTAGCAATGATTACCCGATTTCTTCCAGTGTCTTTCGCTTGATAGAGGGAATCGTCCGCAAGCTGGATGAGGGTGCTCTCTTTTTCCACGGACTGATTTGGATAAGCTGCGCCGCCCAAACTGAGAGTAACCTTGATGGTTTGTTGGCCTTCAATAACTGAGCTGTCCTCTACACTTCTGCGAATTCTTTCTCCCACTAGCATCAGATCCTCACTTGCTGCAGCAGGTAAGACTGCCAGGAATTCTTCGCCTCCATAACGAATGAGGATGTCTCCTTCTCGTAAAACTGTGCGGATTATAGAAGCGATGGATTTTAATATCCTGTCTCCTACCTGATGGCCATAGGTATCATTAACATTCTTAAAATGGTCAATATCCATCATTAACAAACCCATAGGAATGTTACTTCTGACGGATCGTTCAAATTCTTCATGGAGCCGGCCCAATCCAAATCGACGGTTGTATACCCCTGTTAATGGATCAAGGGCCGCGAGTCTTTGCAGGCGGTCATGAGTCAATACATTATTAAGGGCCAGGCCGAATCCCTGCCTGAATAACTCCAACCTGGTTTCTTCTTCAGCATGGTAAGCCTCTGTTTTGCCCAATACAACTGCACCCAGGGGGATTTTTTTATATGTTGCCGGTATAACAAATATCTCCTGGGGGCGAAATTCTGCCAGTACTCCTTCAACTTGAACATTGCTAGGAATGGGAATTCGTTGAGTTGTGCCTTTCTTCAAAGCGGTTTGAATATGGTCGCTCATGGCAACGGATTCAGGGTTTTTGATCCCGCGGTTGGCGGCCACTTTCATTTCACCTCCGGAATCATAAAATACAGCACCTCCGGCAGAGCCGGAATGGCTTAAAAACATATCCAGTGAATTCTCTGCTAATGTTTCCAGTTCCAATGTACCGGCCAGCATTTCTGAAAAAGAATGGACGGCATTCTGTGTTTCAAGGGAGTCTGCCAATGTTTTAACCAGGCGATTAAATGCTTTAGCACTTTCCCCTAATTCATCTTCTGAATCGACAATAATTGAACAGGATTCATAGTTGCATTCGATAGTATTATCATTGGAATTAATATCTCTCAACAACAACTCCACTTTTTGCATTCCATCGGCCAGTACCCGGATCCGGGTTGCAACAACCAGGCGGGCTAAAAGCCAGTTCGCTAAACCTGCAATAGCTCCCGCCCCTAAGCAGGCGATATAAAAACCGGGTTGAATGGCGATGGATTTGGGAACTCCCAAGAGGATAACAAACCAGGGAAATACAAGGCCGATAAGTAATCCAAAGAGGATCATCCAAATGGCCAGGTCAAGGAAAACTTGTTTTGTGATGCGCATTTTTTACCTCATTAAATTATTGGTAAGTTCAAGATTATTATACCTGTATTCAATTTGTCAAAATAAAAAAAGCGGCAAACTCTGGAGAGTTATAAACCGCTTTTTTTCATGGCGCACCCGGAGGGACTCGAACCCCCAACCTGCTGATTCGAAGTCAGATGCTCTATCCATTGAGCTACGGGTGCGTGGTGGGAAGATTGTATCTTTTCAGAGGGGAAAAGTCAAGAAAAGCATAAAAATCAACGCTTTTTGGACAGTTTCAAATGGCTTCCTGGTGCAACCCCGGTGCAATTAGACCGAAAATCACTCCAAATTAGTGCTTTCCAAACAAAAAATCGCTTATCCTTACCCTCTAAATAGGGG
>JAGHAU010000224.1 GCA_021161345.1 Anaerolineales bacterium
TCATACAACCAGGCCAGGAACGTGATCTTGTTATTTGTGAATTGGGGCAATCGGCGGATCATGCGCACAAAAACTTCCGCGCTGAACTTCTCGGCAGTGGATTTATCACTCACTCGATAGAAAAGATAAGTAAATATATCTAGGTAGTAGCGCTCATATAGGGTCTCTGCAGCTGCTTTATCCCCAGTTTGAGCCCTGTACAGAAGCGCTTTTTCGTTGATATCCATAGAGGTCGATATACCCTGCCCCGGGGGCAAGGACCTGCAGTGATCAACTTTTAACTAATTAGGGTAATTTTCATTCTAGCATAGAAAATTGCATAATATAGAGGTAATGGGGAATCAAATAATACTGGCTGACCAGATGTGGGGGAGAGAGAAGAAGGGACCGGCAGGGAGACTGGTTCTCTAATACGCACAGGACCGGGGAGAAGAGATGGGGAGCCGGATCTTCGCTGCGCTCAGGACCGAAGACCGATGACCGGGGACCGGTCTGACCTCTGTCTTCCGCCTTCCGTCCCCCGTCGGATGCACAACACCCCCGTCATCCGGTCCTCGGTCTCGTTTCACCCGTCGGATGCTCCGCATCCACTCCGTCTCCAGTCGATTTTGTCTTACAATATCCCTATATAAATGGAGCAATCATGGAAGAACTAAAATTACAGATAAAAGAATTCATCCGCGCCCGCGATTGGGAGCAGTATCACGCCCCCAAGAATCTGGCCATGGCGCTCAGCGTTGAAGCAGCCGAGATCGTGGAGATCTTCCAGTGGAAAAAAGGTGATGAACCGCTCAGCCTTGCTGAACAGGAACATCTGCGCCAGGAAATTGGCGATGTGCTGGTCTATCTGCTGGAGCTGGCGGATAAATTCGAGATCGATATCATTGAAGCGGCCAAGGATAAGATGTTATTAAATGGAAAGAAGTATCCGGTGGAGAAGGCGAAAGGGAAAGCAGATAAGTATACCGAGTATGAGTAGAGGTTAGAATCCCAAAAGGGGACATTCAGGATACTCAATACCTCGAGGATACAACTCCATTTTATTGTCATCCTGACTTTGAGCAGAGCGAAAAAGAAGGATCCATGGTTTGGCCGCCTTGAACAGGCCTTCGCCTTTACTAAGTGATCAACATATGATTCTGCCCCTTCATCCTCGATTTCACTCGGAGTCAGGGGCAGAACGACAAAATCTGTATGGATCAGCGGGGGGAAAACTTTAAAACACCGGCCATCCTTTTAATCGCCAGGGAATTATATATATGCTTCCAATAAACCAGGATCAAATCACGGGTAGAATAAAATAAACTAGAAGGAGCAAAAAAAAATGAGCACCATTACCTTGGTTATATTTCTCGGATTAATTATTTTTATCTTAGGGATAAAGATCATCCGACCTGTAGAAGTGGGAATCATCGAATTCCTGGGCCGGTATTCAAAAACCGCCAGCGCCGGTTTTAACTGGATTGTGCCTTTCCTCTCAAAAATGTACCGCATAAATATAACAGAGCGCCGAGTGGATATTGATCCACAATCAATTATTACAAAAGATAAATTAAATGCAATCGTTGATGGCGTAGTTTATTACAGGGTGGAAGAAGCCAAAAAAGCAATTTATAACGTGAATAGTTTTGGAACCTCTGTACCGTCTCTGGCAAAAACGACCCTCAGGGCCGTGATCGGCAAGATGACCCTCACAGAGGCGAACGAAAATAGAGATCAGATCAATGAAGAAGTTGAAAAAATATTATCCAAAGAAGTCAGCAAGTGGGGAATTGATGTTGTCCGTGTTGAGCTGCAACGAATCGAACCTCCGGATGATGTTCAAGAAGCCATGAACCAGGTTGTTAAAGCTGAAAATGAAAAAATAGCTGCCCTTGACCTGGCGACAGCGATTGAAACCAAAGCTGATGGAGAAAGGCGAGCTGAAATCAAAAAAGCAGAAGGCATCGCAGCTGCGATCCGATTAAAAGCGGATGCTGATGGAGATGCTATCAAGACTGTTAACGTAGCCGCCGAAGAATATTTTATCGGCAATGCCCAACTGCTCAAAAGATTAGAGACCGTCGCTGAAGCCTTGAAAGATAATACTAAAATCATTGTTCCCAGTGATGTTGATTTAGTTAATGTGATCAGTGATTTGGCTGGTACACCAGTACCCATCGCCAAAAAGTAAATCTGTCCTGAAAAAATAAGTCCCCCATCAGGGGGATTTATTTTTTTTAATCCCCAAACAGAACCCCCTCCCCGGTAGCAGAAAAAAACCATCCCTCAGGATTACTATCGGAGGATAGGAAAACTTCCTATATAAAGGTAAGATTGTACTAGTGTGTACGGATATCGTTCACACTTGATTTGTTTCTAATTCCTTCAGGAGGAAGAATGAATAAAAGATTGATCTTGATCATCGTCGCAGTCCTGGTAGTGCTCGGACTGGGAGTTGGAGCCTGGCTATACTATGGACAGGCTGACACACCGGTCGCTACAGCAGAACCAGTGACTTACTCTGGGTATAATTTCCCTTCTTCAGCAAAAGAAATCGACTGGAAGGACCGGGAAATCTTCAAGGCCGGCCTGGTCGACAGTGCAGTCGGAGCCCTGAAGGATCTTTCAAAAGCCAGCACCTATTATATTTCGCTGGAAATCGCCCCTGACCTGGTATCTCCTATCAAAGGGCACCAGATCATGCGCTTCTTCAACACAGAAAAGGGGCCTCTGACGGAGATTTATTTCCGGCTGTACCCCAACTTCCAGGGTGGAAAGATTGAGGTATCCCACATAACTCTGGATGGCGGCGCCATGATCCCTTCCCTGGAAAGCGCTGATACTGCGCTGCGGGTGGATCTGAAAGATCCCCTTCAGCCCGGAGAATCCCTGGTTATGGAAATGGATTTTGAACTCAGCATCCCCACTGAAATGGGCGGCAACTACGGCCTATACGGGTATTTTGAGGATGTGCTGGTGCTGGACACCTTCTATCCCATGATCCCGGCCTTTGATGAGAATGGCTGGAACAAACAGACACCCCAGGACAACGGCGACCTGACCTATACAGATGCTTCCTTTTATATCGTCCAGGTCGAGGCACCCGCAAATCTGGTATTGGTATCCTCCGGCATAGCGGTTGATCAGCAGATCAAGAGCGGAACCCAGACCACGGTCTTTGCCAGTGGCCCTTCCCGCGATTTTTATCTGGCCGGAAGCCGAAAATTTGTTGAGATCAACGAGCAGATTGGTGAGACCCTGGTGCGGGTATACACCCGACCCGAATACAGCGTTAACCAGGCATATGCCCTCGATTATGCTACCCATGCGATCGAGATCCTCAGCCGCCAGGTAGGAGAATATCCCTACACCGAATTTGAGATTCTTAGCTCCCCCATGCGTGCGCTGGGCATTGAATATCCTGGCATTACCAGCATTGTTGTGGACGAATTTGTGGACGGCGTAGAGCTTTACGGTATGCCTTCTGAACAGATGCTGGAATCCACCCTGGCCCATGAAACCGGCCATATGTGGTTCTACAATACAGTGGGCAATGACCAGCAGAACCAGCCCTGGGTTGATGAAGCTCTGGTGCAGTACATGACCTATATCTACTACCTGGACCGCTATGGGGACGGGGATGGTTATGTAGAGTCCTGGAAATATCGCTGGAGCCGGGTTGAAAACGCAGATGTCCCGATTGGTATGTCGGCTGGTGAATATCACGGCGCGGAATACAGCGGCATCGTTTACGGCCGCGGGCCATTATTCTACCTGGAAATTGAGAAAAATTACGGACTGGACACCGTCATGTCCGCCGTGCAGAGTTACTACCAGGACCATTTGTGGGGTAACGGCTACACAGAAGATATCCGGGCAGCGCTGGAAGATGCCTGTGACTGTGACCTGAGCGTCGAGTTTGAGGAATGGGTTTACGAGAAGCCTTATGTAGAGTGAACGGCAAATCGTAAGTTGTAAGTCTATTAAGGGACAGTGTAACGAGTAATCAGTGATCAAATTGTAGGGACGAGCTAGGTAAATGGTAAGTCGTAAGATGTAAGTTGATTAAGACCTAGTACAAGAAATTTATAGGGGCGACGCGCTGCGTCGCCCTTTGTTCTTAATCTGTCATTGCGAGAAGGGAGCGCAATGAGTGACGAAGCAATCTCCCGGAGAATCAGGATTGACCCTTGCAGGGTGCTTCGAAAAATCCTTCCTACTGGCAGAGCCGAGCGTCCCTCTTCAGGGACGTTTAACTATTCTAAACTATGGGGGATTGCTTCGGATGCTATGTTTCTTCGATAGAAACCGGATCCGTTACTTGTTAATAGGTTGTGCCCTTCAACTACCCAACAGATACTTTCACCATATGCTATACTCGAAAATAGGTAATAGTAAAACATAAAGTAGGACTGCAATGGAGAAAAAGAAATCGAGCTTGATATCATATTTCGCTTTCTTGATTATCAGCAGATTGATCTCAACAATCCTCACCAGTGATTTTCCCTGGAAGGATGAGGTGAAACAACCATGGCAAAATCAATCATCCGGCTCAGTATCATCATCTCCCTCTTGATTTCCTTCAGCTCCTGCAGTTTTGGTCCAGTGGAGTACGGGATCCTTGAGGGTCAGGTTAACATCGGGCCCTTGCAGCCGGCCGTGCAGGCGGGTGAAGAAGCTCCCACCCCGGCCCCGGAAGTCTATTCAGCCAGAGAGATTGTGGTCTACAAAAAGAATGGCGTGACCGAATTCACGCGCCTGGAGATCGGCCCGACAGGCTGGTATCAGGGGGAACTGCCGGTGGGCACCTATGTGATCGATATCAACCGGATCGGGATCGATTCAGCGGACAATCTGCCAATAAAGATCGAGATCAGGGGTGACGTCACAACCAGGCTCGATGTTGAGATCGATACTGGCATCCGCTAAGATTGAAAAAGGGGGATATTGATGGATCGGTCTAAATATTTCCCAACCTCTTAGGATAAAATACTTAGAAATATATACCCTGAGGATCATCAGTTATGAGAGCATTAGAACTATCCCTGAGTGCCGCTGTCATTATCTATGCCTTGATCTTACTCATTCCAAACTTTCCAGACCTCTGGAAAGGAAAAGTTCTGCCCCTCACCCTGGCCCTGCTGGCCTGGCTCAAATTCCCACTATTCTCAGCGAGCCAACCTACCGCTCCGGGTTCATTTCGGTTGCCTATGTGGTGGGGATCCTCGCGGTAGGGATCCTGCTGTTGGTATTTTCGACCCTCGGGCTGCGTGATAAAAATACACCCGGCTAACCCGCCATTTTATCCCGGGAATTCGTCAGATAATCAATGGATCTCGCAGAGAGTGGGGCTTTTTTTTGATCGTACAGAGCCGGGGAATGGCCCGATCCACCTGGATTTTGGATCTGACCAATATAAGCTATAATCATTAATAGGTATAAACCATGAAAAAGAAATCGCCTTCCATCTCCCTGTTTGTGATGATCGCCGTGATCGGCCTGTTGATTTCCTTCCTTAATGGCGATTTTGCAATCGCCCCGATCTTAGAGGATCTGGAAGTAAACAGTCTGGAGGTCCTGTTGGAGTATCTCAATCTCGGTTTGGGATTCCTGGCGTTGGCAGGAATTTTCATCTTTTGGATCTGGCGTGCTACTCGAGATGACAAGGAATTTTTCTGGGAGTTCGACAAAGATGATAATCAAGAAGA
>JAGHAU010000181.1 GCA_021161345.1 Anaerolineales bacterium
AGCCAATCCCCCAACCAATGATCGCACCACGTGAGTTGCGTAAGGAATAACGAATTACAGTAAACATTTTATTTGTCCTCCTCCCCATTGTAGTAAGCAAGGAAAATCTCTTCCAGGCTGGCGCGCTCGGTCTCAAAATCGTTGACCGGATACTTCGCCAGGGTCTTGATCAGGACATCCATTTGGCCTTCGACCTGC
Source organism: Anaerolineales bacterium (assembly GCA_021161345.1). Classification (GTDB taxonomy): domain Bacteria; phylum Chloroflexota; class Anaerolineae; order Anaerolineales; family UBA11858; genus B10-G9. The sequence continues at coordinate 199 of JAGHAU010000181.1, forward strand.
AGCAATATGCCCATACTATCGTCCTTGGCGATCAGCTCAACCCCCGGAAGTTTATAGAGTTCCTCAGCTTCGGTAGGCTGTTGGAAGCGAATGCGCACCTGGCGCATTGAGCGGTGGAGCAAATCGGCGGTCACAGCCACTTCGACGATCTTACCCTCGCGGATGATCGCGACCCGGTCGGCGACGGCCTGCACTTCACTGATGATATGCGAGGAGAAGAAGACCGTGGCCCCATTACCCTGGGCTTCAGCCAGCATGCGTAGAACTTCCTGCTGCATGAGCGGGTCAAGGCTGCTGGTGGGCTCGTCGAGAAGCAGCAATTCTGGTTTATGCATTAAAGCCTGCACGATACCAATCTTCTGCTTATTACCTTTTGAAAAGTTTTTGATCGGAGATATAAGTTCCAGTTTGAGGCGTTCGGACAATTCCTCGATGAATTCCCAGTCCGAGCGATTGCCGCGCAGGCGGTTGAAAAAACGAAAAACCTGTCTGGCGGTCATATTCTCGTCCACATGCAGTTCCCCGGGTAAATAACCAACTCGCTCCTTGACAGCTTCTGGTTCTTCTTGCGGGTTAATTCCCAGCATACTAATCGAGCCACTTTGCGGGCGGATCAAATCCAACATGCAGCGGATGGCGGTGGTTTTCCCTGCCCCATTGGGACCTAAGAAACCATAGACCTCGCCGCGCTTTACTTCTAGGTCTACACCACGCAAAGCATGCACCTTTCCGTAGAATTTCTCCAGGTCTTTTACCTGGATCGCATTACTATCGTTCATTTTGCACTCCGTTATTATTAATTTTGTAAATAAGGCTTAATGAAAATTATCGATTTTATTTTTTTTCCTAAACACCTATTTAGTTTATCCTATATATTATTATTTCGTCAAACACCGCGGCATCCTGGCCTTGATCTTTTTCCATTCTCCAGGAGGGGGTGGAAAATGAGCTTCCAATCTAGAATATCATTATAGGCATAATCAGGTTATTATTTAATTATATTAAGGAGGACGTGATGAGAGACAAGAAGAGTGTATTCCAACTGTTTGGAGAAACATCCGCTTCCATTTACCCCCTGGCCCGGGATGTTATGCGCCCGCTTTTTAAAGAATATTTTTCGGAGCAGCGTTTTTACCAGCCCTTATTCCTGGCTTATAACCTGAGGCCTGAACCGATCTCCGCTGATCTTTTCCAATTAAGGAATCCATATGCAAACCCCGACTCCGTCCAGGAAATCCTGGAGGATGCGACCGAAGCTGGCTACCTTGAAAAAGTAAGTGTGAGTAATTACCGACTCACCCAGAAAGGATCCTCTGCCATTGAGACTGTTCATGAGGCTTTTTACAACCATGTAAATCAGCTGAAAGAAGTCCCAGCGGATCAATTAAAAGAGCTGTGTTCTCTCCTGGCTAAGCTGGTGGAATCCATCAACCAGACAGACCTGGGTGGAAGGAAGATATGTTTTGATGCATCGTTTGGGGGTCACATCGAGGTTGATCACGGGACCCTGGCCCAGGTTGACCAGCTCCTGGACGATTTGAATGCTTTCCGGGATGATGCCCATATCGCTGCCTGGACCCCGGTAGGTGTTGACGGCCATACCTGGGAGATCCTGACCTTTGTCTGGAATAGCGACGCGACCACAGCTGAAGCGTTGAATGAACGCTTGCCATACCGGCAGTACACTACAGAGGATTACAAGGGAAGTCTTGAGGATCTGGTCCAGAGGGGCTGGATCGAAGAGGGCGCTGAAGGGTACCTGGTAACTGTCGCAGGGAAGAAGATCCGGGATGAGGCCGAAGCAGTTACGAATGAAAATTATTTTAGGCCCTGGAAAGTACTCACTGACTCTGAATTGGACAGGTTAGGTGCCCTGCTGGAAGAACTAAAAGAAACCAATCTGAAAATGACAGAAAACGACGATTAATTATAAATGGGGGATGAATTTCTCCGCCTGGATCAGACTCGTCGATCCAGGCTTTTTATTTACTGGGCATTGAGATCGATGTTTGGATGAAGAGCTTCCTGCAATAGGATTCAAAATAAACCGGAGGAGATCCATTTACTTAGCTATATTCTTTCTTGGAAAAATTCATCGTTGGTGTACAATTCATAAATTGGAATTTACTGGTATTTTGGAGAAAAAATTATGCAGTATCGTAAAATGGGATCATTGGATTGGGAAGTTTCTGCTTTGGGATTTGGCGCTATGCGCCTGCCATCCCGCAGGTTCAGTCTGATGGGAGCGGATTTTGAGGAATCCCAACGGATCATCCGCTACGGCATTGATCGCGGCATCAATTACATCGACACCGCCTGGCCTTACCATTTGGGAGAAAGCGAAAAAATCCTGGGAGAGATCCTCAAGGATGGCTACCGGGAAAAGGTTAAATTGGTCACCAAGCTGCCGATGTTCCTGGTGCGCCGAACCGAGGATTTTGAGCGCTTCCTGAACCAGCAAATGGAACGGCTGCAAACTGATTTCCTGGATATTTATCTATTTCATGCTATGAATGCCGGAGCCTTTGAGAAGATGAAGCGCCTGGGTTTAATCGATAAAATGGAAGAAGCCCAACGCCAGGGGCGCATTGGCCATATCGGTTTTTCTTTCCATGATACCCAGCCTGTTTTCAGAGAGATCATAGATTATTACGACTGGGATATGACCCAGATCCAGTACAACTATATGGATACCGCTATCCAGGCTACAACAGATGGTTTGGAGTATGCCCACAGCAAAGGAATCGCCGTGGTGGTGATGGAACCTGTTAAGGGCGGCACCCTGGCAAATCCTCCGGTGAAAGCGGTAGAAGCAATGAATTCTTCTTCTGTCCAGCGCACACCTGTGGATTGGGCCCTGCAGTTCATTTGGAACAAACCTGAGGTAGCTACCGTATTGAGTGGGATGAGCAATATGCAGCAGGTAGTTGAAAACTGCGACAGCGCTGAACGCTCGGGGATTAACTCACTAAGCGGGGAAGAGAATGAAGTGATCGACAGGCTAGCCGGGATCTACCGCCAGAAGATCCTTGTGCCCTGCACTGCCTGCGAGTACTGCATGCCCTGTCCTCATGGGGTGAATATTCCCCAGAATTTTGCTATCCTGAATGCCTTGTCCCTGGAGCAGAGCGGTATCCGACGGTTTCAAACCCGCCGCAGCTACCGAAAACTGGTTGGCAACCCAGATCAGGTCAACAAGAATAATCCCAATGGCAACGGGGCCATTTGCACAGAATGCGGCATATGCGTGGAAAAATGCCCCCAGGAGATCAATATCCCGGTAGAATTGGAGAAAGTCCATGCTATCCTGAGAAAAAGAGAACCCATATCACAGCATTTTGACTGAGGGTAAACCGTCAGATGGCAATACTATTCATCTTTATTTCAATTTTCCTGGCTCTGCTGATCTCCATTTCCTGGACCACCTACAAAGGTTCGCCCTGGGTGCCAACTTCGTTTAAGATGGCCCATAAAATGCTTGATCTGGCTGATATTCAGCCAGATGAGCTGATATATGACCTGGGCTGTGGTGATGGACGGATCGCTGTCTTAGCGGCTCGAAAATACCAGGCCCGGGTGGTGGGAATAGAACTGAATCCTTTGCTTTGGTTGTGGTGCCAGCTCGTTATCACGATCCTCGGTTTACGAAGCCGAATAAAACTGGTTCTGGGTAACTTCTACAACCAGGATTTGAGCGGTGCAGATGTAGTGGTTTGTTATCTGCTGCCTAATACCAACAAAAAGTTAGAGCATAAATTACTGCGCGAGCTGCGCTCCGGCACCCGGGTAATCTCAAACACATTCCTTTTCTATCAGACTTGCCTGGCAAAAAGGGATGGCAAAGCCTTGTTATATATTTTCGCTCCGGAAAATACTCAGGTTGAGTTCATAAAAAGACAGCTTAGATCTTCAGCTGAAGATCAATGATAATTACATCAATAGAATATTGATTTTACCTAGACTTGAAGGACATACTGATGGATAAAAAAGAATTCGATACTTTATTAGAAAAATATGCTGAGTTGGCAGTTAAGATTGGTTTGAACCTGCAGCCAGGACAGCGCTTATTTATTTGGGCTCAGCAGCTTGAAGTAGCCCCCTTGGTCCGGGAAGTTGCTAAAGCTGCCTATCAGAATGGGAGCAAATTGGTCTCAGTCTTATGGAACGATGATCATCTGAATTTAACCCGGTTGGAAAATGCCCCCCGGGATTCTTTTGAGGAATTCCCGGCCTGGAAAACAGATGCCCGGTTTAATTCCATGAAACGCGGGGATGCTACACTTTTCATAGCTGGCCGCGATCCAGAACTGTTTAAAGGACAAGATCCGGAACTGGTAGGAAAAGCTGCCCGGGCTTATAGTGAACATTTCAAACCGATCATGGAAATGGTCGCCAGGAACTCCGCCCAGTGGTGTGTAGTTTGTCCCCCGACACCGGACTGGGCGGCAGCGGTCTTCCCGGATTCTGCTCAAGAGGATGCGGAAGGGAAATTATGGGATGCAGTGATCAAGACTTGCCGCCTGGATCAACCGGATCCAGTTAAATACTGGCAGGGTTATTTTGACCAGATAATGGTCAGGGGAGAATATCTGACGGCGAAGAAATATACAGCCCTGAAGTATAGAGCACCAGGCACAAATTTGACCGTTGGTTTGCCGGAAGGGCATCTCTGGATCGGTGGTTGGGATAGGACTGAAGGTGGGATCACATTCGCTGCTAATCTACCTTCTGAAGAAGTCTTTACCCTACCGCACCGGGATATGACTGAAGGTACTGTAACGGCAACCAAACCCCTTGTTTACCAGGGCTCATTGATCGAGGATTTTTCCTTGACTTTCTCGGGCGGCAAGGTTGTTGATTTCAAAGCAAAGAAAGGGCAGGATATTCTTGAGAATATCCTGGAGAGCGATCCAAACGCAAGGTACCTGGGAGAAACAGCCCTGGTACCTCATGGAACGCCCATTTCCCAGCTTGGTTTAACGTTCCTGAACACCCTCTATGATGAAAATGCTTCCAATCACCTGGCTCTGGGCAATGCTTACCGCTTTAATCTGAAGGGTGGAACAGACATGTCTGAAGAGCAATTTGCAGCTGCAGGGGGCAATGAGAGCATCATTCACGAGGATTTCATGTTCGGCTCAGGCGAAATGGATGTGGATGGAATCCTGCCGGATGGCGCAGCTGAACCTGTCATGAGGGCAGGGGAGTGGGCTTTTGAGGTGTAGATGGATGTAGTATCCTGACGGAGTATGTGGAAGGAATGGAAGGTCCATTTGCTCTGTTCCAAGTGTGTTTTGTGAGGGGGAGATCAATCTAAATCTGAGTTTACATAACGCGTAATATCAGTCTGGACTTGTCTGGACAATTTGATATTTGTGCTATGATATATTTATTATTTGTTCTGAGCAGGCTTTTTCTGGATCTTCTTTTGGAATGAGCCTGAGTCCCCAAAATTTAAAATTATTACAGGTTTCTATTCACAGATTATTTAATCGTAGGACAGGGTCCCGGGATTATTTTTGCATATATGTTCGTTGAAATTTGATCAGAGGTTGCATTCATTGATCAAGTTGGTCAAGCTGAATGTAACATTTTTGTCAGACAGTTCGTTGTTATAGTAAGGAAGTCAAAATTCCTGGCCATCGAATGGTTCATTGATTGTCGATAATTCAAAGGAGATCACAATGTCGAAAAAAAATAAACTCTGGTTAGTTTTTGGAATATTCATAACGATTTTGCTATCTAGCTGTAATTGTGCTAATGCCCAGGTTGAGCTTTTTGAAGTCATTGCTGACAGCCCGATAGGGGGAGAGCTGGTCACTTCCCTGACTCCCTTATTCGATTGGCACGGCAGTTATACCTGTGATCCAGATGAATATGACTTATTTATCAAAGAAGATGTTATGTATGGCGGAGACTCTGCATATTCAGATGTAATCTATGATGATGTGCCCTACACCTTGACTGGATACAGCCTTTTGCCAGGCCGCGCGTATTACTGGTACGCCAGGGCTCATAATGTATATACTTCACCCGAAGACCCCAGTGCCTATGGTCCCGATTCTGACCCCGCCTATTTTTTTACCGGTCCGGTATGTTCCGGTGAAACATTGATCGCACCAGAATTGCGGTTTCCCAGGAAACATGGAGGATACCCGGAAACCGATAATTGGATAACACATAACCATCTCCAGGAATTCAAATGGACCTATACTGGTGGATGTCTTCCTGTATCGTATGATTATCAATTTGCCTTGGACGCTGGGTTCACCGAGATTGTATTATCTGAAACGACAACTGAGCCATACGTACAGCATATCTTTGAGCCTTTTTCAAATTGCTCCAGCCTGTTTTGGCGGGTGCGAGCCAATGATGGCACCTCGGTTGGTCCCTGGTCTGATGCCTGGCAATTCCATTGGGTTAGAGAAGGAACCTCCTGCTACCAGACTCACTTTCTTTCAGATGATTTTGCCTGGCTTCATGTCCGTTTGGCTGAGGACCTTTGTGACCAGACTGGATATATCGCCGCCTGGACCCAAACTTTGAATCCAGGATGTAAGGTAGATGGCATGATCATCGTTGGCGATAATTCAAAGGTGATTGATTTGACCAATTTTGTTGTAGACCTGGGCGCTGGCCCATGTCCTTCCACCGGGCTGGACCAGAAAACCGCTAATTCGGAAGCGAAATTTGGTGTGCTTACACCGGGGACCTACTGTTTTTCAATTAGCAGGAATCAGTCAATTGGTTGGAACAATCAAACATACCTGATGGACGGGATCTGGACCTTTCCGCGCACCAATGCTGTTGTGGCCGAACGAACAATCGAGTTAGGGCCAGGTACGGGCGACGAGAATATCCAATTTAACTGGGATGAGGTCGATCGGACCTTCCTGACCTTCCCCCTCGATTACACCTATGGTTGCAAATATGGCCCTGAGAAAATTTGTCCCACCAACGGTTTTGCCCAGGCTGGGGAGACGATCCCCATCTTGGCCAGGGATAGTAGATCCGAATGGATGTTGACCCAGCTCAATGGCACACCCTGTTACGTCCATATTCCGGGCTCCCTGATCGATGAATATCTGACCAAATTCGGTCCCGAAGGTTCTCGTGTCGCGGATCTTGAGATCTTCCCCCAGCCGCCTCCCTGCCCGAAGCCTACTCCGGAGCCTGCTTGTTCTTCCTACAGTTCACAAGCCTCATGTCCTGCTAGATGCACCTGGCATTCATCCCCCTTAGCTGCTGGTGGAACTTGCAGTGATAATTAAATCGATCAATACCAAGTAACTTTACTTTATACTTTGAAGTCGCTAAATGAAATTTTCGGAGAGTTGATCATGATCAACCCTCCGGAAACAGTAGACACAATCATAATATCCGAATGTGAAGGTACTTAGTCATACAGGAAGGAGATAGTCATGTCACCTAAAAGAACCCGCTGGTTTGTCCTGGCACTATCTGTTACATTATTGCTGGCTGGCTGCAGATGC
>JAGHAU010000146.1 GCA_021161345.1 Anaerolineales bacterium
ATCCTAACCTGAAGCGGATCTTGATGTGGGAAGGTTTTGAAGGACATCCCCTGCAGAAGGATTGGAAGGAAGCATTTTATGAGGGAGAATTTAAACCCTACGAAGACCGCTGGCCGGAAGGGAAAACCTCCAAGATCGAAGAGAATAATCCCTATAAGGAAAATATAGCTTATCCGAAAGGATTTAATCCAGAAACCTGGATCCCGGAAGGAGAAGAGCTGCTCTTCCAGGGCACAGCTGTTATTCCCCAGGAAGAAACTGGCCTGGATACAGAAAAGTTAGTAATTAACCTGGGCCCCCAGCACCCATCCACCCATGGTGTTTTCAGGATGGTGGCAGAACTTGATGGCGAGACAGTAACGGACCTTGCGCCGGCGATGGGTTATTTGCACCGCAATCATGAAAAAATTGGCGAGAGAAATACTTACGCCATGAATATGCCTTACACCGATCGCCTGGATTATTTCTGTTCCATGAGCAACAACTTTGCTTATGCGCTGACAGTTGAAAAACTGTTGGGGGAGAAATACCGACCTCCGGAACGAGCTGAATATATCAGGGTCATTATGGCGGAATTAACCAGGGTCCTGAACCACTTTATGGCTATTGGTTTCTTCTTGAATGATCTGGGTGCTTATTTCACCCCGGCGCTGTATGCCATCAAGGAACGGGAATTGATCCTGGATATCTTTGAAGCTGTGGCTGGGTCAAGGATGATGTGCAATTACTTCCGATTTGGTGGAGTGGTGCGTGATCTGCCGGAAGGAATGGAAGAGCATATTCGGGATATGGTATTTGAGCGCCTGCCGCGCCAGGTGGATGAAATGGACCGCTATCTGGTAGAGAATGAGATCGTGGTCGCCCGCGGAAAAGGTGTGGGAGTACTGAACCCGGAAGAGGCCATTGCATATTCGGCTGTTGGACCTGTACTGCGCGCTTCTGGTGTGCCTTACGATATCCGCCGGGCAGAACCCTACAGCATATATGACCGGTTTGATTTTGATGTGGCAGTTCGTTATCACGGTGATATCTATGACCGGTTCCTGATCCGCTACGATGAGATCAGGTCCAGCATTCAGATCCTGCAGCAAGCTATTGAGGGCATTCCCAAGGGAGAGATCCTGGCTAACAAACCAGCCTATAAATTCAAGATGCCAAAGGGTGAGGCTTACGGCCGCGTGGAAGGACCCAAAGGTGAGTTGGGATTTTATATTGTTTCAGATGGTACTGACAATCCCTATCGCTACCATGTTCGGGCACCATCATTTATCAACCTGACTGGTTTACGGAAAATGTCACTGGGCGAAAAAATGGCTGACCTGGTTGCCATCCTGGGATCAATCGATATCGTGCTGGGAGAAGTTGACCGCTAATGGGTTGCAGGGTTACTGGAGATGATTATGAAAGGATTTGGGATTATCAAGGGTTTGGGCGTCACCCTGAAACACATTTACGACACATACGCCGAAGATATTAAAGCAGGCCGGAAGCGATATTATAACGAAGCTGGTGTCCGGCAGCGGATGACGCATGATACCAAGGGTATCTTCACTGTGAACTATCCGGAGGAGAGACTTCCGGTGGCAGAGAACTTCCGCTACGTTCCTTTCCTGGTTTACGAGGAAGTTGAGGGGGAGAAAGTTCCCCGCTGCACGGCTTGCGGCATCTGCAGCAAGGTCTGTCCCTCCCAGTGTATTTGGATCACCCGTGCTGAAGATCCAGAAACCGGGAAACCACTCAAGACACCAGCGGAATTTGCTATAGACATTGACCTGTGCATGAACTGTGGTTACTGTGCGGAATATTGTCCTTTCGATGCTATCAAGATGGACCATGATTATGAGTTGGCCACCTACGAAAGGATGGAATCCAATGTCCACCACAAGGATCGTCTTTTAAAGTCAGCATCTTATTATGCTGGGATCCGTCCAACATACTACGCCCTGGAACAGCAAGCCAAGGCAGAAGCAGAAGCCAAGAAGGCTGCCAGGCGAAAACCTCGAGAAGGCCAGGAAGGTCGGGAACGTCCTGACCGGAAAGAACGCCTTGATAAAACTGAAGAGTAAAATAATCAATTTATTGGTTTTGGATCGATACTTGTATGTCTAATCAACAGCGGTTGAAAGAACTTGAAGAGCAGATTGATGAAATTAAGAGATCTCTGCCTGCCCATTCTATTCCAGCCTCTATGTTGTTAACCTTGGAGGATCTGGAAGAGGAATTGGAAGAACTCCAGGAAGCTGCCAGGGGGGAATCAGATGCCGCAGCCTAAGGTCGCATTGGATTACGAGCGCTGTGATCCGGAATTTTGTGAGGATGGAATTTGCGCAGCCGCTAAGGCATGTGAAAAGAAAATCCTCCGTCAGGAAACTCCTGGGGAAATGCCGGACCTTAATCCTTCCATGTGCCGGGGCTGCACCGATTGCATCAGCGCTTGCCCCCGGGACGCCATCCGGCTCATGAAATAAATCATCTTGTCATTGCGAGGAAGCGTTGCTTCCGAAGCAATCTTTATAGAATTTTACTGGGATGATGAATGCTTACATACCCATATTTGAGCAGAACAGCCCACTTTCGGAAAAATTGACTGTAGAGATGAAAATTATCGAAGAATGAAGTACAGATTGCTTCGTCGTTCACTGCGTTCTCTTCTCGCAATGACAGATAGGGGAATTGTCATTGCGAGCGCAGCAATGCAATCTCGTCTTTTGCTCACCGAACCGTCCCCGGTGAGATAAAAAAACGCCCGGGAACGGGCTTTTGAGAAGCAATTCCCCATAGTTTACCTCCGGTTGAAACCGGAGGCTAATCAAAAACAAATCTCCCTGAAGGGAGATTTCATATTTTCCATGTGAATTAACGTTTGATTGTAAAAGCCCCGCAGGGGCGCCATTACTAGCCCTGGCATTAATGCCAGGGCGGACCAGACAATGGTGATTTCAGTTCCAATTTTATAGAGATTGCTTCGTCGTTCACTGCGTTCTCTTCTCGCAATGACAGTGAATTCTTTGAATTGATTAGCCGGATATATCAGGCGGTTGATCTGGAAGCCCCAAAATTTCCCTGGCTTCTTTCTCCTGATTGTCCATAACCAGCAGCTCGGAGATCTGATTGTCTCCCACGTAAAATGAAGGCGCCTTGTAGTGGGGGACTACCACCGCCCGGATGCCATTTTCTTCCAGGATCGACTGATCGCGGATTGCTTCAACAGTTGGTTGGATATTCAGCGTGATCGATTTCATATTTACCACCGTTTCTCTGATTCAATTTTACTCTATCAGGGCAGAATTTTGGATCGAAATCAGTTGTGTTTAACAAAACTATCAGCAAAGCCAGCCCCAAATTCACGTATAATAATGGCTAGAAGAACCAAATCCAGCTAAAACAGAGTAAATGTTTTGGGTCTTTACAGTTTTGTTAGATAGTGCTGGCGGTTTGACGCTGGTGTTTTCTGTCGTTATAATAAATATATTAAACC
>JAGHAU010000241.1 GCA_021161345.1 Anaerolineales bacterium
AGCACCAAAAAAGATTATTCCCCTGGCTTTTGACGGCAGCAATGCCTGGGGATCACCCCCGCTCCTACATGTCGACTCAATTAATGATTTTGCTATGATCCTGGTTATTACAGACGATCCGGATACGGCAAAGATTTGGATCGAGCAGGTGGCCACTATCCTGAAAGATACACCATTGAACATGGTAATCAGCGCCCAGGCTGAGCCATTGATCCAACCCTATTTTCGCTCATCGCCTCAGCTGGTAAAAGGTTACGTTTCCGGAATTATTGACAGCATGAATTATGAACGGCTGCTGAACCGGCCAAATTTGGCGACCACTGCCTGGCTTCCATTTAATTTGGGCATCATTATCACAGTTGGAACAATATTTATCGGCGGATTGGCAAATGGCGTATTTTCCCTGTTTTCCCGCCACAGGTCCAGGGCTGCAGGAGTTAACAAATAATTATGGCTAATATGATGGATTTTGTTGGATTATCCCTGGGATTTTTACTGACGATCCTGATCTTCAGTTATCTACTGGGTGATAACCCGTTCTTCCGGCTGGCGATCCATATTTTTATTGGCGTCGCCGCCGGCTATGTTGCCATTGTCACAGTCAACAATGTACTGATCCCCCGCCTGATCATCCCACTCATCCAGGGATCCCGTGGGGAACGGCTATTATCCATTTTATTATTTATACCCAGTGTGTTCTTGTTTTTCAAAGTAACCCCTTTCCGCAAGCTTGGAAACTGGTCCGTTGCTATTCTGGTTGGAATTGGCGCCGCTGCAGCTGTCGGCGGTGCGATCACTGGCACACTCTTCCCCCAGATCCTGGGTACAATCAACAGCGTGGATCCATCATCTTATACCATCACCACCAGCCGCTGGGATCAAGCCATCAATGGTATCATCATAGTCTTGGGAACAGTTTCAACCCTGATCTATTTCCATTTTGGAACCCAGGATACTCCCGGACAATCCGACAAAAGGCTGCCAATCATCGAATATATCAGCTTAGTCGGCAAGGTCTTTCTGGCGATCACCTTTGGGGCTTTGTATGCCGGTGTTTTACTGACTGCCCTAGCTGCCCTGGTAGAGAGGTTGACCTCATTCTGGACTTTCCTTAACACTATCGGTTTTCAGTTATTCTCTTCATTCTAGGTGTCATGGATACAACTATAGTTGCAGCCAAATCAGTTATAGCAGTTGATATCGGAAGCACGATTACCCGATCGCTTTTTTTCGATGTGGTAAGCGGAAAATACCGCTTTGTGGCAGTCGGAAGTGCGCCGACATCAGCAGGAGCGCCCCATTTTGATGTCACCGACGGCATATGGCGGTCGTTGGAGCAACTTCAATATATTACCGGCCGGGTTTTATTAAGTGAAAAAGATGGCGTGATCATACCCAGCACCCCTGATAATCAGGGGGTTGATATCATGGTTGCGACCATGTCAGTCGGAAATCCGATCTCTGTAGTCACAGTCGGCCTGCTGGATACCGTCTCCTTGCAGAATGCCCGGAATCTCGCTCACACCACATATACGAATATCATTGATGAGATATCACTGAACGATCACCGGACATCCTCTGATCGCATAAATATGCTGACCAGAAAACGGCCCGACCTGATCATAATTACAGGTGGCACAAATAATGGCGCCTCCCATTCTCTTCTGAGCATCCTCGAGAGCATCGGTTTATCCAGCTATATGCTGAACGAAAGTCTTCGCCCCCATATCCTGTTCACCGGAAACGAACAGCTTCAAGACGAGGTCAAATCTGGGCTATCGAAGATTAGCAAACTGAGGATAGCTGCCAATATCCAGCCAGTTCTCGGAAAAGAAAATATCCAGCCCGCCCAGAAAGAGATCAATGAAATATATAAGGAAGTCCGGAATAGACAATCCGGCGGCCTCAGGGAGGTTCTCTCGTGGACTGAGGGAACATTCACCTCAACAGCTGCTGCTTTTGGCAGGGTAATCCGATTCCTGAGTGAAAAATATGAGCCGGAAAAAGGAGTGCTGGGAGTCGATATTGGTTCCGACTCAACTATCCTGGCAGCCGCATTTAACGGGGAAGAAACTCTGCGGGTATTTCCCGGTTTGGGAGTTGGCTCTGGATCAGCTGGCGTGATCGAAAAGAATTCCCTCGATTTAATCAAGCGCTGGATGCCAATTGAACTCTCAGATCAGGAGATCAGGGACTATATCTATAATAAATCAGTGTACCCCTGTTCTCTTCCCCTTGATGTTGAACAGCTCGAGATCGAGCTGGCAGTTGCCAAACAGGCCATAAGGTATGCTGCAGAGCAAACTGTCCCTGACCTGCCAAAACAGCTCGGGGCGGGAGGTACACTGCTACCCTTTATGGAACCGATCATCGGATCCGGGAGAATCCTGACCCTGGCACCTAAACGCTATCACCCGCTGTCTATATTACTTGACGGCTTGCAGCCCACCGGCGTAACCACGCTGGCCCTGGATCAAAATGGCTTACTGCCTGGCCTGGGGGCTGTGTCCGAGGTAAATCCTTTATTAACTGTTCAGGTAATAGAATCCAGCACATTCCTGAATTTGGGCACGATTATTGCACCTTTAGGGGTTGCCAGACCTGGAACAACAATTCTCCGAGTCCGGGTCAACCGCGAAGATGGAAGATCATTTACTCGAGATATAAAGTATGGATCCTTATCCATTCTTCCGGTCGAGCTTGGTGAAAAAGTATCTCTGCACCTCCGCCCCCTTAATCGGTTTGATGTAGGGATGGGAGGTCCGGGGAAATCCGGGAAAGTGAATGCGGTTGGTGGTGTCTTAGGTATTGTAATTGATGCCCGGGGACGTCCGCTTCAGTTTTCACTTGATCCCGAGAAAAACAGGAAAAGGAACGAGGCCTGGAGAAAAACGATCAGTAAATATGAGTAAGCTACAGGTATAGAACCAGTTAAAAAAATGATCAGTAAAGTAAAGCATATCCACGCACTCACGAGTATAAAACGAGAACGGGTCCTGCCTGTTGCCGGGCATGTCCTTGTCCGACGGATGCAGAAAGTATCCCCCTCAGATGTAATTGTGGTCGCTCCGCTCGTCTCCCAATTCGTTCTCCTGGATATTGCCCAAGGGCTAAATGTTAACCCGGCCCGGGCGGATGAGCTCCTCCAGCGCCAGGCTGGTGAAGATCTGGTACAGGGTGATGTGATCGCAGGACCAGTAGGATTGTTCAAGCGTGTGGTCCGCGCACCTCAAGAGGGGATGGTGAGAATAGCCGGCGAAGGAAAAGTATTATACGAGATCAGCTCCCCCGATTTTGAGTTGCAGGCAGGCATGGAGGGAACAATCACTAATATCATCCCTGAACGAGGCGCCATTATAGAAACGAAAGGAGCGCTCATCCAGGGAGTCTGGGGTAATGGAAAAACCACCTACGGCGTCGTGCAGCCAACCAGCAATGATCTACTGAAGGAACTTGTCGTAGAACAGCTGAATATTGGATTCAGGGGTGCGATCATCACAGCTGGATTCTGCAGGAGCCCTGAAGTATTGGAGGCTGCCGGTATTGTGCCAGTCAAGGGATTGATCCTTGGCAGCATGTCAGCAAATTTGATTCCCCTGGCGAAAAAGATGGATTATCCGATCATGATCGTTGATGGTTTCCGCGAAACCCCCATGAACAAGGCAGCCGAAAAGATTCTGATCGAAAATAAAGATAAGAATATCGCCTTGAATGCCCAGGAACTAGACACTTTCCAGGGAAACTTTCCCGAAGGTATCATTTCACAATCATCTACTTCTGAGCCAGATTTGCCCTCTGAAGCCGAGACACTCAAAGCGGGTAAAAAGGTTATCATTATAAATGGACCGCAAGCCCCTCAAATTGGGGAAATTGAAAAAATAATTCCTGGTAAACAGGTTCTGTCCAGTGGAGTTGAAACCCAGCTTGCAGAAGTAACACTAGCCAATGAAAAAAGAACCAAAATACCGCTTACAAATCTGGAAATTATCAACGATTGAACAGCAAACCAATTTACTGAAGATCTGACAGGGTAAATTGAGGAGAGAGACTTATGGGAATGAACGATTTTGAAGATATGGATTTCGAAGATATTGGGAGTGAAGAAACTATCTCAACCAGCAGAGGTTCAAATCGAACCTTCATGATCGTTGCGGGTATCCTCGGAGGTATCCTGTTGATCGCTTTGCTGGCGATTGCTGCTTATGCTGTCCTTTATTTGCCAGGGCGTGATACTGGACAACAAACCCAGGTCGCTGAGATCAATGCGACCAACACAGCAGTAGCAGAGGAAGCCCAGCTGACGGCAATTGCTAAGCAGGTGACAATGACACCCACCTTTACAGCAACCCTCCCGCCAACAAATACTCCAACCGTGCCCCCCAGCAGCACATCAACTCCCGTTCTGGCACCGACGAATACACCGGTGCCTACCGACGGCACACCTGATCCAGCTGCCACAGAAACGGTTGCTGCCCTGCTTACCCAACAGGCAGACGGTGGGGCGACGCCAATTCCTACAGCAACCGCACTCCCGAATACGGGTTTTGCGGATGATTTTGGTGTTCCGGGTCTGGTCCTTGTTGCAGGCGTATTGATGGTGATCATCATCCTCAGTCGGCGCTTAAGAACCTCAACTAACTGACTCAGATGATTTGAAGCCTGTCAAACTTAAAAAAAAACAACCACAGCTATTTCTCTCTTCTGGCTGTGGTTGTTTGATTTAACAGGATAATTATCTGGATCAGGTGATACTTTCAGCGACTTCCTCTCCATATCCCAATAAAGCCTGGACCATTTGCTCAGTTCTCCCCTCTGCGTATACACGCAAGACTGGTTCTGTGCCTGACGGCCTGATCAGCAGCCAGGAATCATCTTCCATAATATATTTGACGCCGTCAATGGTCAGGAGTTCTGTGACTTTCACTCCTCCGATCTCTGCGGGTTTATTTTCCAATAGATATTGGACCATCTCTTTTTTCTGAATGGGATATTTCAGGCGCTGGTCCTTTCTTTCATAATAAGCCGGCCCCACTTCTTCCAGAAGCTCATTTACCAGTGTGTTAAGGGATTTCCCGTACACAGAAACCATTTCAATTAGCAACAAGCCCATCAACACTCCATCTCCTTCCGGGATATTTCCCTGGATCGAGATGCCGCCCGATTCTTCGCCGCCGATCAAAACATTCTCAGAGATCATGTAATCAGCAATATGATTAAAACCTACTGGTGTTTCATAAACTGGCAGGTCGTATTTGGCTGCCAGGCGATCTATCATACGGGTTGTTGAAACTGTCCGCACCGCAGGTCCGCTCAAACCCCGATGATCCACTAGATATTTCAAAGAAAGAGCCATAATTTTATGCGGATCTACGAAATTTCCCCTTTCATCCATGGCGCCAATTCTATCTGCATCGCCATCCAGCGCCAACCCCAGATTGCCCATCCCTGTGCTTATCGCGCCGGCCAGGGCGCCAAGCTGAGTGCCAATTGGTTCGGGGTGTGCACCGCCAAAACCGGGATTCATTTCCCCCCGGATCTCGCTAACCTCGCAGCCGGTTCCGGTGAGGATGCTCTTGATCATACCTCTGCCGGAGCCGTGCATAGAATCAACTACTACTCTGGGTGGATTGGAAGCTATGGCATCGAAATCGATCAGTGTTCGTAAATGTTCGTAATACGCCGGGACGGGATTAAAACTAATGATTAGCCCTTTATCAACTGCCTGATCCCATTCCATCAGGTTTGGGCCTCGTCCTCTTTCCTGATTATCATTGAGGTAGACTTCCACCTTGCGGGACTGTTCTGGCGAAGCAGAACACCCATTGGCAGCTTTCAGTTTAACTCCGCTATAGCGGGGAGCATTATGGGAAGCGGTGATCACAATACCAGCAATGGCATTGAGGTTTTTCACTGCATATGAAATGGAGGGAGTAGACGAATCTGCCTGAGCGATATGGACAGTATATCCATTAGCTGCCATCACCCGGGCAACATCCCGGGCATATCGATCAGAGAGGAAGCGGGTATCAAAACCAACGACTATCTTATTGGGGTCCGGTTTAATGTCTTCCGCATCACTATTATGCCAATGACCAGAACGAATTGCATCAGCGATTGCCTGTGTAACCATTCGAAGATTATGAAAAGTAAATGTATCAGAGATGACCGCTCGCCAGCCATCCGTGCCGAAATTTATAGGCATGCTTCTTGCTCCTAAATCTACTCAGTAAACGTACCCTATTCTATCACTGTTGCTCCCGTTGGGCAGGTTCTGGCCTTGGTCTTGAATCTGGACCTGGCACCAAAAAGGTTCTCTGACAATAAGACTCAGTGAAGCCTTTGTTGTGTTAAAATTATCTTGACAAATATATGGATTCAAAAACGATCTTTTCCTTTCTACATGACCATTTTCTCTTTAAATTCCTGAGCGATGAAGAGCTGGGGCAATTGCTGCCTCTCTTTAATCCAATTGCCCTGGAAGAAGGAGAAATTCTCTACCGGACAGGTTTCCCGGGCAGGAATTTTTTCCTGGTCGTCTCGGGCAAAATGCTGATCGAAGACGAGAACCAGAACGGGATCATTATCAATTCCAGGGGCCACTTCGGGGACAGGGAATTGCACAGGGAAGGTGTTCGGAAAGAGACTGCTACCGCCCTGGAAAGTACTACTTTGCTGGCTGTTAATAAGCGGGGTTATATCGCCATCCTCTCAGCTTACCCATCCATAAGAACCAGGTTATCTGCCTTGAGGTTAAGCGCGAATATCCTGCAAAGAAATGCGTTCCCCTGGATAGGGTCGGAGGAAATCATCCGCTTCATTGACCGCAAACATATCAATGTCCTCTACGGACAATTGCTGCTCCCTGCCCTTTTCCTGATCCTGACGGCGATCGGGGCGATCCTGCTCCATCTGAATCTGGGAATATTCATGGTCATCACCGTCTTGATATCTATAGTATGGGGGGTGTGGCTGTGGCTGGACTGGCGAAATGACTTTTACCTGGTCACCAGCGAAAGGGCTGCCTGGGTGGAAAAAGTGATCTGGCTCCACGACCAGCGCCGAGAGGTTCCGCTCCAATCCATCTTATCCGTAAATATCTCCACCAACCAAATGCAGCGCATTTTTGGCTATGGCGATGTGATCATCCGTACCTATACCGGAAATATCCCCATGCGCAATACATCTCATCCGGAAGTGCTGCTTGATCTGATTTCAGAAGCGCAGGAAATCGCCAAATCCCGGGCCAAGCAAACAGACAAGGACAATATAAATCAGGCCATCCGCAGCCGGCTGGGGCTGTCTGGCGAAACTGGACCGATGGCCGAGGAAGAAGAATATACTGATCTAAACATGGAAGGTGGACCCCATCTGACAGAATCGATCACACCTCTCCAGGAATTCCTTAACATGTTCCGGGCTCGATATGAGTTGAACGGGGTCATCACTTACCGGAAACATATCTTCGTTCTATTCAAAAACTCCTGGTGGCTGTGGTTGTTCTTTGTGATCCTCCTGGTCTCCTTTTTTGCGCGTTTGGTCCAACTGATACCAATCCCATCCTTATCTCTACTGGGTATCCTCCTTACAGTAAACGTCCTTGCTCTGGCTTATACCTTTGCAGATTGGGCCAATGACCGCTTCCAAATCACGGACAAACAAGTGATCGACCTGGATCGAAAACCATTTGGCAGGGAAACCAAGCGTTCTGCCTTGCTGGAAAACATCCTCAGCCTGGATTACAGCAGGGAAAATATCATCCAGCGATTATTTGATTTTGGCACAGTTGCCATCAATGTAGGTGATATTCAGCTAGATTTTGAGAATGTGGCCCAGCCCATCTCTGTTCAAAATGAGGTCTTCGAGCGTTATAATGCCGCCATTAAAGATAACGAGCTGGCAGAGTCCAGGCGCCGTCGGTATGATATGGTAGAATTTCTTGCGGCTTATCATGAAGAAAGCAGCGATGAAATCGGACCACTTGATGATGACGAAACAATACAGCTGTAAGGACCTGGAGTTATAATCGTATGCCCGCTAGAGATATTATCATTGTCCCCCACCCAACCTTGAGAACAAAAGCTGATCGGATCACTGATTTTGGGCCTGAACTCCAGGAATTAGTTGATGATATGATCATCACTCTGCATCAAGCGTCAGGAGCTGGATTGGCTGCCCCTCAAGTGAATGTTTCCCAGCAAGTCATCCTGGTCGAATTCGGCAGCGATGAGGATGAGGATATCCCGCCCATTCTGTATGTGGCAGCAAATCCGAAGATTACCCGCTTTTCACAGGAGATAGTTTCAGGCGCGGAAGGGTGTTTGTCCATTCCGGGTTTCATGGGTGAAGTGGAACGAGCTCAGGAAATTGTGGTTGAAGGCCAGGACCGGTATGGCAAACCTCTCAAAATGAAATTTCAAGGCTGGATCGCCCGCATTTTTCAACATGAGATCGATCATATTAATGGCATCTTATACACTGACCGAACCTCCCGCGTCTGGGAAGCAGACGAGGATTATAATCCCGTATAGGCTGCATGTTCCTCACTCACCTTTCCCTTACAGATTTTCGAATATTCTCCCGCTTTGATCAGGACGTTCCCCTTAACTCACTCATTCTGGTCGGTGACAACGCTCAGGGCAAAACTAGTTTACTGGAAGCCGTTTATTATCTCTCTACCCTGGACTCATTTCAGGCATCCAATTCCCTTGATTTGATCAACTTCTCAGCCTTGCAGAACGATCTGGCTGTTTGCAGGATAGTGGCCGATTTCAGAAAAAAGGATACCGATCACCACCTTGAGATCCGCATTATCAAGGATACAAATTCCAATGGGAATAACATCATTCGCAAAGAAGTCTTGCTGGACGGGTCACAGCAAAAGATCAACTCCGTTATCGGCACATTCAATGCGGTTCTATTTCTTCCCCACATGCTTCAGATCGTCACTGGCGCACCGCAGCTGCGACGGCATTATCTGAACCTGACTCTGGCTCAGGTCGATCCCACCTATACGGAATCCATCTCGGAATATAATAAGACCCTCGCACAGCGAAATGCTCTCTTAAAACAACTGAACGAACGCTCCGGAGATGTTGACCAGCTTTCCTACTGGGATGAAAAAATCACCCAGGCAGGTGCCTACATCATCCATGCCCGAATCCAGGCCATTAAGGATATTGGTTATATCGCTGCCTCCATTCACCAAGAACTGACCAGGGGTGATGAGATCTTGCGTCTCAATTATCTGCCATCATTCGATCCGGCAGCTTCACCGCCCGGGCAAATCGAACTCCCCCTTGAGAATGCCCTCGATCGGTCCGGGGTAGAACTGAAAGATATCCAGGATGGGTATCGGGAAAAATTGCTTTCAACCCGCTCCGAAGATATCTACCGGGGTGTAACATCCCGGGGTCCCCACCGCGATGAAATGCGTTATCTCAGCAACGGTATCGACCTGGGTAATTTTGGGTCTCGGGGCCAGCTGCGGACTGCTATGCTGGCCATAAAGCTGGCAGAGGTAAACTGGCTGAACGAAAAGAATGGGGATTGTCCTGTGCTGCTGCTGGATGAGGTTCTGGCTGAACTGGATGATACCCGACGCCAGGATCTGCTGGACCGATTGGCAAAAGCCGAACAATCCTTATTAACAACAACAGATCTGGACTTGTTTTCAGACGAGTTTAAAAGATCAGCGACCCAATGGAAGATCAAGAATGGGGGATTGACAAATTGATCAGAGGGGTTTTTTACTGGGCACGCCTACCCGGCGGGGATATTTTTCCGGAGTGGCAGCTATTTTCTCGATCGTGATCAAAAATCGATCTTCCGTCACACCCGGCAATGTCAATCGTTTAACTTGCTGAAGTTCTCCCCCCAATAAACTAATTGCCGGATCTGCTTTCTGGGTTTCAAAAGGTCCTTGATCCCCTTTCATGGCCAGCATCCTGCCGCCGACCTTCACAAAGGGGAGCATATATTCACTGAGTGTTGCCAGCTGAGCCACAGCCCTGGCAACAGCCCAATCGAACTGCTCACGGAATTTCACTTCCCTGGCCAGGTTTTCCACACGATCATGGATCGCTGATATACCCTGCAGCTTCAGATGATCAATTATATGCTGGCAAAAATCGGTTTTTTTATTCACCGAATCAACCAGGACCACTTCCGCATCCGGTAATAGGATCTTTAAGGGGATGCCGGGAAATCCCGCCCCGGTACCAATATCTATTATCTTCTTCACAGGTGTATTCTTCATTACCAGCATGGAGCTGAATGAATCCAGGAAGTGTTTTACACGGACTTTTTCGGGTTCGTGAATCGCGGTCAAACTGAAGCGTTCATTCCATTTGTCCAATTCACACTCGTATTCCTCCAAGAGAGACAACTGGAATGAGGTTAATGTGATCCCGATCAGATCTTTTGTATCCTGCTTTAGGTTTTCCATCGATATACTGTTTCCTAAGTCTACAAAAGAATTTTACCAGCCTTGCTTTCCGAAGTCTTCAGGAGGTGACCTCCTCATTCTGTTCTTTGTTGACTTCAGAAGCATGGATTCCGGAGATGTTAATAAAAACTTCCGAAGTCTAGGAACCCCGGATCTAGAAAGGGGTATCATCAAGACTTCGGAAGTTGAGAGTAATTTTATCTTCCGAAGACTTTGGGCAACGGTATTGCAAAGTGAAAGCTCATTTGACTTCGGAAGATTTTCAGTTTACTTCTTTTCTTTCAGCGCTTTTTTACCCTCTTTTCTTTCTTTCCTTTTAGCATTGGTTTTCTTCAACCAGCGCCACAGCCAGCGCACTGGGAAGAACAGAATCAGTACCACCGGCATAATGTAAAGCACGATCCAGATCAGCATATCGGCCAGGAATTTCAAGGTATTGATCAAAGCCTGGAGGGCCCGCTTGGCAACCCCAACCGGCTGCCAGTTGCCTATCTTCAGCGGTTGGACAGCTTCATTGGCCTGGATATTGATAGAAATCGCGGACAGGGCAGCAGATTGTTCATAATACTTCATCTGCCCTTTGATCAATTCGATCTGTTCCTGGACTTCAACCAATCGGTTATAGACAACCAGAACATCTTCTGTTTCCCAGGCCTGCTCCATGATCTCGGTCAGCTGTTCTTCTGCCCGTTCCAGGTTCCTGAGCCGGGATTCCAGATCGGTATATTCCTGGGTGATATCCTGACCGGATACATTTTCATTCAGGATCTGCCCCGCACCGGATTTGATTTCCGCCAGGGCCTGATCTAATGTATCAGCCGGGACCCGGATGGTGATGTTGGCCTGGGGGACTTCAAGGCCGTTGGCCGTTTGGGTCCGGTATAAATTGGAGGAAACCACAAACCCGCCCAGATCCGAGGCCAATTTACTAATTGCCTCAATCGATACACCAGGTTCCTCTACAACGATCGAAAGCGAGGCGTTTTTAATCACCATACGCACCTGGGATTCCTGGATCTGCAGCCCATCATTTGCATAAGCAGAATTGTCTACATCTCCGGCATAGGAATCGGCTACTCCCCGTGCCATTGGCGCGGCGCTTTCATACATGGCATCAGGCGCATAACCAATGGAACTTTTACCCGCACAAGAAGCCAGTAGGAGGACAACAAGGGAGAGGAAAATCAATTGTTTTCTCATCATCATTTCTCCTTAATCTATATTGTTTTCATCCTTAAGACGTTGGGATGTGCAGAAAAGTTCCCCTACCAGCCCAGGTCCAGGCGCTGGACATACTCGATCGGCAAACCGGCCCGGGTCATCCGGTCCTGGACTTCAGAAATATCATAAGGAACCCGATGTTGGGCCCAGGTATTCTTCACAGTATCAAAAATTGCAAATGCCGCCCTGGGGTCGTGATCTCGGGGCTGTCCAACTGATCCCGGGTTCACAATGCAATTTTCTGGAAGTTTTGCGGTATCACCGGGATAGACAAAGGTGACGTTTGCCAGCCCTTTCCCTTCCTTCAGATAATACATAACCGGGAGATGTGAGTGACCAGTAAAACAATAGGGGGTATCAAAGTATTCAAAATTGGCAGTTGCCGTATAGACATCCATAATATATTCCCAGACTGGATCCCTGGGACTGCCATGTGCCAACGTGACATGGTCAACCTTCGCCTGGGGTGACAAGGTCTGCAAATACTGGCGGTGAATAGGATTCAGCTGTTCCTCGGTCCATTCGATCACTCTCTGGGCCGCGATATTAAATTTGCCTTTTTCTGTTAATCCGATCACAGCACTGTCATGATTACCGCGCAGACAGACCAGGTTGGGGAGATTCCTGATGATTGAGACACAATCATTTGGATCCGGACCATAACCAATAATATCCCCCAAACACCACACAGCATCTACCTGTCCGGCAGCTTCCAGAACAGCTTCCAGGGCAGTGCGATTGCCATGAATATCTGACATAATCAATACTTTCATTAAATTCGGGTCCTCCCAGCACTCATTAGCCTTCGAACAGACATTTGTAACCCACATAATCATACTGGAAACATCCTGTTCAGTAAAGCATGATCTTCTTTCTAGAACCCAATTTTTACGTCTTCAAATGAATATTGTCGATCTGAGGGCAAATGCTGCCCAAATTTGTCCTTTTGAAACTGGTTTTTGAGGCCTGAAACGGCATCATTCTTGCAATTTAAACCAGGAAGGATTATTCAGAGGCTGCCTTCCCCAACTTAAAGGTAAAATGTACCCTGTATTATGAAAACTATCCGCCTATCCATTGTGGTTTTATTAAGCTTGCTGATCGGTGCCTGCACCCAGCAGGCGCATACTGCTCCCTATATAAACTTCTCCAATGTAGGGG
>JAGHAU010000139.1 GCA_021161345.1 Anaerolineales bacterium
GTTTACCTTGTTCCGGTTGTGAGATTTGTGGGTGGCGGATGTCTGTTTTACGGAGGTTTCCAGCAGTGGCGATCTCCGGAACCGGACAGGAACGTTCGTAATAAAGATAAAACAACTCCTAAACCCGTGAAATTATCTGAAGATGATATCAACCGGGTGGAAGAAGAACTAAGAAAAAGGTCAGAAGGCAAATATGAAAAAAATATTACTCTGGGGCGGACTGGCAGTATTGTTGGTTTTCCTGAGCATTGGACTCTATCGATCCCAACAGGGACAGGTTGGCAAAGGTGAAAAAGCACCGGAGTTCGAACTGATCTCATTTTCCGGTGAAACTCATCGACTGGCTGATTACCACGGCAGTGTGGTTGTATTGAATTTCTGGGCTTCCTGGTGTGAATCCTGTAAACCTGAAGCAAAAGATCTTGAATATGCTTATCAATATTATTTGAACCGGGGAGATGTGATCTTCCTGGGGGTGGATTATGTTGATACTGAGCCGGAAGCTCTGGGGTACCTGGAAGAATTTGGGATTACATTCCCAAATGGTCCGGATCTGAGAACAGAGATATCTCAGGCGTACAGGGTCCGTGGAGTGCCTGAGACTTTTATCATCGATCAGAACGGCATTATTTCACATGTTCAGATCGGCCCTTATAGTTCCTTCGAACATATTAAATCAACAATCGATCCTTTGTTGGATTAAACAGGTATAGGTGTTTTTATGGAATTTAGCTCCTTATTGATCGTCATATTTATCTTTATCCTGTCAGGTGTTTTTATCATGCGCCCTTTTCTGGTGGAAGAGAAAAAACCCAAAAGGTCAGGATCTTCCAGAACCGACTCCCTCGTTGCAGAGAAGGAACGTTTATTACTTGCGATCGAGGAACTTGATTTGGAATATGAATTAGAAAAGATCTCTTCCGGGGAACATAATCGCAACCGGGATATTTTGCTCGCTGAGGCTGCTGATGTAATCAAACAGCTGGATAAGATTCAGAAGCCGGATTCAAGCAAGAAGAAAAAAATCTCAACTCCAGCAAAGGTCGATGATGAGTTAGAAAGGTTGATCAATGAACGCCGTCAGCAATTGAAAAACGAAAAATCACTGAGGTGTCCCAGCTGTGATCAGGTTGTAAGTGAGGGAGCTCAGTTCTGCAGCCATTGTGGAGAAGCATTGTGAGAAATCAAAAAAAACATTTTGTAGGTTTCCTGGGAACTGTTCTCCTTATCCTTGTATTTCTTTCAGGCTGCCTTTCCATGAAAGTCGATATCACACCACCCCCGGAGGGGAACAAGGCGGATGGTGTTGTAGATACACCCATTCCCGTTCAGGCGCCTACCCAAACTAAGCCAGCACCAACAATCGCTCTTGATGTTGAGGGGGTTGAGGGGCAGGTCATCGTGGTGGATGTCATCGATCAGACCGGTGGGCTGTTATTAGAGCAGGGGTTGGAAGTTCATTTGGATGGATATGATCAGTTTGAACTGGCTTACCAGGATATAAAACCCCTCACAGCAGATAGCCGGTTGGTCTTTGATAATGTTCCATTTCAAACTGGCAGGGTTTTCTTTGCAAGCATTTCGCATGCCGGCGCTGTATATCGATCGGATATGTTTGAAGCTGGGGATGATACGACCTCCATGCAAATGACGATTCAAATCTATGAAACAACTACAAGCGATGAATTCATACTCATTGAGCGGATCCATGTCCTGGTAGATTTTCCATCTCCGACCCTGGCTCAGATTGTTGAGATCTTCATTGTATCCAACCTGGGTGAAGCCACTTTTGTAGCTGAGTCTTCCGGGCATGCGACTGTATCATTCCCGCTGCCACCTGGAGCCGGGTCGATCTCGTTTGATGACGGGGCTTTGGGGGAGAGGTATATTAAAACCGATGATGGGTTTGGTGATACGGTTAGCATCTCGCCAGGAGCTGGTGTATATCAAACCCTGGTTTATTACACTTTACCTATCCAGGGGAATACTTTTGACTTTTCTCAAGAAATGAATTATCCCGTCCGGGCGGCGGTCATAATGATGCCAGAGGGAGAGGGTATCGTTGAAGGAGAAAACCTGGAAGATATGGGAGTTCAGGCAATTCCTGATGGTTCTGTTCAGGTCTATTCGGTTTTATCTATTCCTCGAAATGAGATAATGCAGTTCCAAATTTCAATAGAATCTGAAGTCAGTGCTGCTCCCGCTGATACTCCGGTTTTCCTTCCAAACACGGTTATCATTGCAGCAGGTGTGCTGGGTGGAGTGCTTTTCTTGAGCGGAATTTGGCTTTATTTCCGTCAGCGCAGGCGGAATCTTGAGGAAGATGCATCAGATGAAAAATTCAGTGAGCGTGAAGAGATCCTGGATTCTATTATTGCTTTGGAGGATCTCTACCATAAAGGCGAGATCACTGAAAAATCCTATCTGAAAAAACGCCAGGAGCTGAAAGATCAGCTGGATTCCCTGGCTGATGCTTAAACCTATATTAAATGATCACAGTAAAAAAACTGGTTAAGAGATTTGGTCCGCTAACAGTTCTCCGAGAATTGGATTTTGAAGTCAATTCCGGTGAATTTGTGGCGCTGCTGGGTCCCAATGGCGCCGGAAAAACCACTTTACTACGAATCCTTTCATCCCTGATGCGGCCAACTTCCGGATTTGTTCAGGTTGCATCATACAGGTTACCATCCCAGGGAGCATTTCTCAGGGCTAAGCTTGGAGTGGTTTCGCACCAACCCTTGTTATATGGTGATCTGACAGCCGCGGAAAACCTGCAATTTTTCAGCAAATTATATTCAATAGGGCCGGACCGGATACCGGAGATCCTGGATCTTGTGGGTTTGCTCCCTCGCAGGGATGACCTGGTGCGGACTTTCTCCCGGGGCATGCAGCAGCGTTTGGCCATTGGACGGGCTATCCTTCACAATCCTTCTATTTTACTGCTGGATGAACCGCATACTGGGCTGGATCAAGCTGCAGGGGAGATCCTGGACAGGATCCTGAAGGAAGTTGCTCTTGAGGGCCGGACGGTGGTGATGACCTCTCATGA
Source organism: Anaerolineales bacterium (assembly GCA_021161345.1). Lineage (GTDB taxonomy): Bacteria > Chloroflexota > Anaerolineae > Anaerolineales > UBA11858 > B10-G9. The sequence goes on from JAGHAU010000139.1 coordinate 3,050, forward strand.
TCTGCTCCGATCGGCAGAATTAGCCTCGCGGTTGGTTTTGCTTTCTAAAGGAAAAATATCCAGCAGCGTTTCAACCGTTGATCTGGATCCGGTGGACCTGGTAGATTTTTACAAGACCGGGCTGCAGGGGGGACAATCATGATCCCCTTCCTGAAATCTACTGCTGCGATTGTATGGAAAGATATTAAAACCGAATGGAGAACACGGGAAAACCTTTCTGCCATGTTGGTGTTTTCACTGCTGGTGATACTGATCTTCAATTTTGCCCTTGAGCTGGATCTGCGAGCCCGGGAATCCCTGGCAGGCGGAGTTTTGTGGGCCACCTTTATCTTCGCCGGGACGATTGGACTGAATCGTTCGATGGCTGTTGAAAAGGACCGCGGCTGCCTGGATGGTTTGCTTCTCGCACCAGTAGATAGAAGTGCGATTTTTGTTGGGAAAACAGTTGGCAATCTATTTTTTATGCTTGTGGTCGAAGCGATAGTTCTGCCGGTATATAGCTTCTTATACGGAATTTCAGTATTTCAACCTGGTTTCCTGCTAGTGGTTCTGCTGGGATCGATCGGATATTCGGCGGTTGGTACATTGCTGGCAACCATGGTTGTCCAGACCAGGACCCGGGATATTCTTTTGCCGATCCTGCTATTCCCGCTGACACTTCCGGTAGTGATCGCTGCTGTAAAAGCCAGCCAGGGTTTTATCCAGTCAGTCCCCTTTGCGGAGATTTCAGTCTGGGTAAATATCTTGATAACTTACGATTTGATATTCCTTGCTGTTGCTATAATGGTTTTTGATTATATTCTGGAGGAATGATTTATGCTTGATAAACCGCGTTTATTAACTGGATTAGATATCCTTTCCGCCTTGATGGTCCTGATTGCAGCAGCCCTGGTTTTTTTCTATGCTCCGGTGGAACAGCTGATGGGTCAGGTTCAGAAGGTGTTTTATTTTCACGTAGCAACTGCCTGGGTAGGTATGCTGGGCTTCATGGTCGCGGGTGTGGCAGGTGTCCTTTATCTCCGTACCGAAAAAGAAAAATGGGATATAGCTGGTCTGGGAGCCGTGGAGATCAGCCTTGTTTTCTTCATGGTGGCCATTATTATGGGATCGATCTGGGCCAGGCCGATCTGGAATACCTGGTGGACCTGGGATCCGCGATTAACCACTGCCGCGATCGTCGAATTGATCTACGCTGCTTATTTGCTGCTGCGATCTGGTTTGGATGATCCTGGAAAGAGGGCTCGTTTCTCTGCCATCTATGCAATCTTCGGTTTTTTCAGTGTGCCCCTGACTTTTATTTCCATTCGCCTCGTGCGCACGATCCATCCGGTAGTGATCGGCAGCGCAGAAGCGGCCAGCCAGGGAGGGTTTAATATGGACGCTCCCATGAAAACAGCTTTTTTCTTCAGCCTGGCTGCATTCTCAGTCTTTTTTGCTGATTTGCTGTGGCACCGGATCCGGATGGGGAAGCTGCAATCCAAAGTCAACCAGCTGCGATATCAATCCTACGAGAAGGAGAGCTGAAAGATGTTTAGCAGATTATTTGTGCCTGATACATTTGATTATATGATTGCCGGTTATGTTGTGCTCAGTATTGTGATCTCTGTTTACATTGCCAGCATCGCCCTGCGTTGGAAGAACGCCGCCGAGAAATTCCGTTCCTATCAAGACGATATATAACAAGGCGAAATATGTAGAAAAAAACTCGGGAGAAATTCTCCTGAGTTTTTTAGTTAAGTTTGCGCAGATAAAATCGTTTGTTCTGGTACTCAGAAGCCACAAGACTTCCATCTAAAAGCATTTTTTCAACGATCTCGAAATCACCTCCAGCCCGCTGTAGATAATCCTCAATAGCGTCCTCCCGCATAGGATGGACGGAAGTGATGCTGAGCAAGTCCTGCTCAATATTTCCTGTAAAGGAAAATTCATTTCCTTCATAACCAATCAAATATTCTACCTTCAATCCTGCACCCTGGAAGATTTGGAAGGCGATGTTTAGCTTCTCCGAGGATGGCGGGAAGACCCAATTTTCAGCTGGAGGCCTGGTTGGAACACTCAGGTAGGAACTGTCTGGATTGATTTCGGCCATGAAAGCAGCAGTTTTCTGGCTGTTTTCCGGATCATCATTGAGGTCCTTGACCAGCATTGTCTCTGTAATTAACTCCCCGTTATATTCTCCGGCGAAGATCCTGATGCCGGTGAGAATGTTCTCCAGGTCTATCCTTCCGTAAGGACGGTCTATCCTTTTCCAGATATTTTGATCGACAGCATCGACTTTGATCGAGATTAGATCGGCTTTGCACAAATCCTGTCTTACTCCCGGGTCATCTACCAGTGTTGAATTTGTGATCACAGCGATCTTGATCCCTGAGGTTTTGAGGATATCGATTAATCTTCCCAGATTCTGGTCCAGGGTAGGTTCTCCATCAGGCACAATGGTCAAATAATCGACTATTTCGCTATTTTCCTCAAGGGAATGAATGGCATCCAATACTTCCTTCCCCAGATCTTCAGGATCGTAATACTCACCTCTTTGATTCACCATTGATAAGGACCTGCCCAGCTGGCAGTAAACGCAGGAATAGGAACAGATCTTGGGCGGGATATTATTGATTCCGAGGCTCCTGCCCAATCTCCGGGAAGGAACCGGTCCAAAAACTCTTAAACTTTCCATCAGTAAATTTCACCTGGAACTTCAAGCATATTTTTCCCTTATGGCTGCATCACTCAGAATTATTGGTAAATATTCTTTTTCAGGTGGGGATTCAAAAGTTCCTAGATGAGTGTGGGTATCCAGATAGCTGGGAGGAATAGGGTGGGTACCAACAATGACTTTGACCGGATACCTGTTCTCTAAAAACCCTATAAATGTTTCAATATAGGGGCCGGGTGGGTAACCGATCACAAGCCCAGTAGCCAGGTGAATGACCTCAGCCCCGTTTTTCACCAGTTCAGCTCCGACATATTCAATATTGCCACCAGGGCATCCATCGCAGGTAGTATAGCCAACCAACTCAAGGTCAGTATCTGTATAAATGCTAAAAGCGCCCTCTTTTTTTAACGACCGGAAGCATTTTCCTCCAGCACAGCAGGAATAACGATCGCAGATGATAATGCCTATTTTTATTACTTCTTTCATTTATCCTCTACTGAAATAAATAAAAGACATCTGTAATAAAATAATTATACTCCCGAAGTAGTTGAACCCGGGGAGTA
>JAGHAU010000118.1 GCA_021161345.1 Anaerolineales bacterium
GCGATGAACCCCAAAACCTTCACGGAAGACCAATATGATCTGGTGCAAGGAGGGCTTTTCTTGTACGCCGATGACATCAAAGATCCGATTGATCGGGTTGATATGATCACGGTCCCCATGCCGGTAAAGGACATTGTAAAGGAAGCCAAACCTCACCGAGACCTGCGCAAACTCGTTGCGAACATGGTCTATGTGGGCGTGCTGGCGAATCTGCTTGGAATCGAATTAGAACCTATCAAAGCGGCTCTGGAATTCCATTTTAAGGGGAAAGAAAGCCCGGTGGAATTTAACATGATGGTGATCAATCTGGCCTACCAGTGGGCTGAAGAGAATTTGGATCTTGATTTGCCTTACTGGATTGAGCCCCGGGACCTAACTGATAATTTCATCCTGGTAGACGGGAATACAGCTGCCGGACTGGGTACTATCTACGGTGGGATGCACTTTGTATCCTGGTATCCGATCACCCCGGCCACAAGTTTACCCGAATCCATCCTTGAATATGCCCCGAAACTGCGGGTTGATCCTGAAACCGGGAAGAGTACCTATGCCGTTATCCAGGCGGAAGATGAGCTGGCAGCGGTGGGCATGGTTGTAGGGGCGGGTTGGGCAGGTTTACGGGCGATGACTGCTACATCTGGCCCGGGCTTGAGCTTAATGGCGGAATATACCAGCCTGGCTTATTTTGCGGAGATTCCGATTGTGATCTGGGTTGTTCAGCGTGTTGGTCCAAGTACAGGACTACCCACACGGACAGCCCAGGGAGATATCAACCTTGCCTATTATTTAGGGCAAGGAGATACCGAACATATTATGTTGATCCCCGGCAGCGTTAAGGAATGTTTTGAGTTCGGCTGGAAAGCGCTCGATCTGGCCGAAAAATATCAGACAGTAGTTTTTTGCCTCTCAGATCTCGACCTGGGTAAAAATCAATGGATGACAGAACCTTTTGAGTACCCGGAGACCCCAATTGAAAGAGGGAAAATCCTTTGGGAAGAAGATCTAGAGAAGATCAAAGAAGAATGGGGTAGATACCGGGACCTGGATGGCGATTTCATACCTTATCGGACCGTGCCAGGTAACACTCATCCCAAAAGCGCCTATTTTGCCCGTGGAACCGGACATGATGATTTTGCTAATTACAGTGAACATCCGGAACAGTGGCGGAAAAACCTGGATCGTATAAAGAACAAGATCAATTCTTCCAAAACTGACCTGCCTGAGCCGGTGATCATAAAAATGCGGGGTGCCACAAAGGGAATCATTGCTTTTGGTTCGCCGGATGCCGCCATGGTTGAAGCATTGGATTATCTGAAGGCGGACGGTGTCAAACTGGATTACCTTCGGCTCCGGTCTTTACCGGCTTCAGACCAGGTGCTTGATTTTATCCGTTCCCACGAGAAGGTCTATGTCATTGAGAATAATCGGGATGGACAGATGCATAGTATATTGTCACTGGAGCTGCCGGAAAAAGCACAAGATCTGGTCTCTCTGGCAATGATTGATGGTTTGCCATTAAATGCGGAATGGATCAGAGAAGCTGTTTTGAATGAGGAGAATGCTTAATGGCTGAAAAAGTAAAAAAACTTAACGATATCGGATTATCCAAAGAAGATTATAAGGGTAAGCCGTCCACATTATGTTTGGGCTGCGGGCATAATGCGATTGTGGGACAAATTATCTCTGCCTGCTACGAGCTAAATATTCTTCCCGAGAATCTGATCAAGGTCAGCGGGATCGGCTGTTCTAGCAAAGCCCCCACCTATTTTATGGATCGCTCCTTTGGATTTAACGGTTTACATGGGAGAATGCCCTCGCTGGCTACCGGGGCTCTATTTGGTGACACGTCATTGATCGCAATCGGCGTCAGCGGCGATGGAGATACCGCCAGCATTGGTATGGGCCAGTTCAAACACGTCACCCGCCGAAATTTACCCATGCTCTATATTGTGGCCAATAACGGGGTTTATGGCTTGACCAAAGGGCAGTTCTCCGCTACGGCAGAACAGGGCCTGGCATTGAAAAAACAGGGCCAGAACCGCTACGTTCCGGTGGATATTGTCTGGGAGGCTATTGCTGGGCGGGCTTCTTTTGTGGCCCGTTCTTTTTCAGGCGACCCCCACCAGCTAAAAGCGCTGATCAAGGCTGGCATACATCATAAGGGTATTGCCGTGATCGATGTTATCAGCCCCTGTGTGACTTTTAACAATCAGGATGATTCTTTCCACTCCTATGCCTGGGGCAAATCCCACGAAGTTGCCCTGCATGAGCTGTCGTTTGTGCCCCCTGTCGAGGACATCAAGGTTCAATACGCAGAAGGCGAAACCCTGGATGTTCCACTTTATGACGGCACACATATCATCCTGAAAAAACTGGCCCAGGATTATGAGCCGACCAACCGGGCTAACGCGCTTCAGATGTTGGAAGAAGCCAATGACCGTAACGAGCTCATCACCGGATTGATCTATATCAATCCCACCCAAAGCTCCCTCTTTGATCTGTATGACCTGCCTGAAACAGCGCTCAATCGCCTGCCGGATGAGAAACTTCGCCCCAGCCCAGAATCGCTGGACGAGATCAATAAAATAATGTACTGAAAGTAAATCAAATTAGAGAATTATTTCAATTTTATTGAGGAACATGCTTAGTGAGCTTGACCTAATATTAGTAGTTTGATAACAGCCATAAAGTGTTTGTGAGTGATCGATCTTGTTGTGGAGGAACTATGCCTCTCTGGAGACAGCCACTGGATAAAGACCGCATCCTTATTACACACGGTATCGTCCATATTATCGATGACCGGTGTAAAGGTTGCGGTTTTTGTATTGAGTTTTGCCCCCAGGGAACATTGGGGATCTCAGACCGGACCAATACCAAGGGTTATCATCCCCCCCGGGTAATTGAAGAGAACCTTTGCGTGAACTGCGGATTATGCACCCTATTGTGCCCTGATTTTGCCATATATATAGAGGATGGGGGTAAACAAACGCCGGGCCTGATCCATCCAGTCCAGCGGAATGAGGTGAAAAAATGACAGAACAGAAAGGCAGTCTTACCGGGGAACACTTTATGCTGGGAGACCATGCCTGTGCAGAAGGCGCTATCCTGGCCGGATGCCGGTTTTTCGCAGGTTATCCGATCACACCGGCAACAGAAATTGCTGAACGTATGTCTGTTCGGCTGCCCCAGGTGGAAGGAAAATATGTACAGATGGAAGATGAACTGGCATCCATGAATGCTGTTCTGGGGGCTTCCTGGGCCGGTGTGAAATCCATGACTGCCACCAGCGGACCGGGATTTTCTCTCATGATGGAAAATCTAGGACTGGGCATTATGCTGGAAACTCCTTGCGTGCTGGTCAATGTCCAGCGCGGAGGCCCTTCCACTGGACTGCCCACCCTGGTTGGACAGCAGGATATGATGCAGGCCCGTTGGGGATCCCATGGCGATTATGAGATCATTGCCCTCAGCCCCGGATCGCCCCAGGAGCTGTTTGATCTGACCATCCGGGCTTTTAATCTGTCAGAAAAATATCGCACACCTGTTTTAGTGATGACCGACGCCGAAGTTGGGCATATGACCGAAAAGGTGGTTATACCGCCTGTAGAAGAGATAGAGATACTGCACCGTCCCCTGGTATCCAGGGGTGATCTGGAACCGGACCATTTCCGGATCTACCGCGCCAGTCCTAAGGGGGATCCAGGTTATGTATCTCCCATGGTCAAGGCCGGTGACGGCTTCCGGATCCATGTTACAGGGCTAACTCATGATGAACGGGGTTATCCTGCGATGAATCCTGAAGCCAATGAATTGAATGTCTCGCGCATCATGCAGAAGATTACAGCCAACCAGAAGGATATCATCCAACTGGAGAAAGAAAAACTGCGGGGCGCCGATGTAGTTGTTGTTTCTTACGGAATTTCTGCCAGGACATCCCTGTGGCCGATCGACCAGGCCCGCAAAGAAGGGATCAAGGTTGGATACCTGCGTTTGATCACTGTCTGGCCTTTCCCGGAAGAATTCATATCCAAGTTGGCCGAGAAAGTGCAGGCTTTTGTAGTCCCGGAGATCAATATGGGACAGATGGTCCGGGAAGTGCAGCGCAGCGCTGCGGGAAAAACAAAAGTGATCGGTGTTCATAAACCCGGGGGAGATATTTTAGATCCACGGGATGTGCTGGAAGCTATTCGACAGGGTGCCGGAATTAGGCAGGAAGCCTGACCAGCTTTTCCTGGTCAGTAAGGCGTCCGGGAGGATGAACTATGACAGCAGAAAGAATAGATAGCAAAACTAAACCCCGCATTATGACCTACGAGGCTTCCTCGGAAGGGGATTGGATTACCGGGCTGCACCCCATGGATGACCTGCTCCGGGGAGAACGCCTGCCCCATATCTGGTGTCAGGGCTGCGGCCTTGGGACAGCTTTAACTTCTTTCATCAGCTCCCTCAAGTGGCTGGAGAAGAGGAAAGGCTGGGACCTGGATAAAGTTGCTGTTGTCTCTGGCATTGGCTGTACAGGTAGGATAGCAGGTTATGTGCGCCTGGATTCGTTTCACACCATCCACGGTCGGGCTATTCCGTTTGCTACTGGTTTAAAGATTGCCAATCCGGAACTTAAAGTGATCGTTATCTCCGGTGATGGTGATATCGCCGGTATAGGAGGCAATCACTTCATCCATGCTGCCAGGCGGAACCTTGGTATTACCGTTGTATGTGTCAATAATTTCAATTATGGGATGACCGGCGGTCAGGTTGGACCGACAACGCCCCATGAAGCCCGGGCTGTTACAGCCCAATATGGCAACTATGAATATCCATTCAACCTGCCGTATCTGGCAGCCGCCAGTGGGGCTTCGTATGTGGCCCGCTGGACAACACTGCATGCCCGCCAGCTCGACTGGACCTTGCGCAAAGCCTTAACTCATCCCGGGTTCAGTTTTGTGGAAATCATTGCCCCTTGTTCCACGGCCTATTCCCGCTGGAATCCGGAAGGAAAAGGCCTGGATCCCGAGAACCTGCGCCGCAGGGGATTGGAAGTGATGAAACATTATCAGCGGGTTGGCAAGACTGATCATGGACTTCATCCCAAAGATGCGCACATTAAGGTAAACGAACGCGGCGAGATAATTGAGATCATCGAAGGAGAATTTTTGCTGGAAACCCGCCCGGATTTTGAGGAAGCGATGAATCAGCGAGTGGAAATAGCGGAGAAGTACTGGCAGCGCGAGAAAGCTGCCCTGGATAAAAGGGTCTCCCTCTCGATCAAAAAGAAAAAAGTGCCCCGGACAGAAATTCAGCTGGGTGGATTCGGAGGCCAGGGCATAATGAGCGCGGGAAAGATCATTGGCATGGCTGCGGCGGTCTTTAATAACCTGGAAGCCTGTTTTACCCAGAGTTATGGACCGGAAGCCCGGGGCGGCGCGGCAGGATCCCAGGTAATCATCTCCAGCAGCCCAATTCACCATCCCCATTTAACTGAACCAACCAGCATGATCATCATGTCGCAGGGAGCCTATGATAAATATGTGGATACTCTGGCAATTGATGGGGTTCTGTTGATCGATAATGAACTGGTAATACTCCCTGAGGATCATCGAACGGATATAAAAACCCTGGGAATACCCGCTACCAAGATTGCTGAGGAAGCTGGAAATAACCGGGCGGCAAATACTGTAATGCTGGGATTCTGGACAGCAGTGGAGGGAATCGTAGACCAAAAAGCGATGGAAGAATCCATCGCGGAATCAGTCCCTCCTAAAACCGTCGATCTGAATCTGGATGTTTTCAGGACAGGATACCAGGAAGGTTTGGCCCAGGGCTGAAACCGGGCAGCTGGATATTTTATGGATAATCAAGTATTGGTAATCGGTTGTACACATGCAGGATTGCAGGCCGCTCAAGACCTGGCAAATGTTGGCCTGCGGGTGAACCTGGTTGAGAGCAGCCCTTTCATTGGCAGCGATCAGAACTTTAATCTGCCAGAGCATCTTGTAAATACACTTCTGCTGGAAGTCTTGAAAGATCCCCGCATCAAGGTCTGGACCAATACAGATATCAATCAGATCAGCCAGACCAATAGTGGATACCAGATCCAGCTGCAGCAGCATCCCCGATATATCGACCTGAGCAGGTGTACAGCCTGCGGCGACTGCGTCGATGTTTGTCCTGTTACTATTCCCGGCACAGATTTGAAAGCAATCCATTTTGGGGGACAGCCGGATTGCGCGGTGATCGAAAAAGAGGGGATCTCTCCCTGTACAAACGCCTGCCCTGCTGGCATCCATGTTCAGGGTTATGTGGCGTTAATTAATCAGGGACGGTTCAAAGAGGCCTATCACCTGATTTATGATGCCCTGCCTTTCCCTTCAGTCTGTGGAAGAGTTTGTAATCATTATTGTGAACAGGCCTGTAATCGCAGCCGTCTGGATGATCCGGTAAATCTGATGGCGCTGAAACGGTATGTGGCCGATTGGGCCTATAACCACCAGGATGAGGTTTGGGAAGGAGGAAAACGGGTCCCCGATCATCAACCGCAAGCTTCAGGGGAAAAGGTTGCAGTGATTGGAGCAGGCCCGGCCGGGTTAACCGCGGCCCGGGATTTAGTCCGCAGGGGCCACCTTGTGACGGTATTTGATAATCATCCCAGCGCCGGCGGTATGATGCGGGTGGGCATTCCTCCCCATAGGCTGCCATATCAGCAGCTGGATTGGGAAATCGAACAAATTCTGTCAGAGGGTGTAGATCTGCGCTTGAATACATGGGTGGATGATATTCCAGCTCTTCTGGAAAACGGGTTTGATGCTGTTTTGATCGCCACTGGCGCCCATCTGGCTATGAAAGTCCCTATTGAGGGAGCAGATCATCCTGATAATTGGCTCAGCCTGGAATTTCTCAAGAAAGCTTGCCTGGGTGAAAAGATCAGCCTCAAAGGAAGGAAAGTCATCGTTCTGGGAGGCGGAGATGTTGCCATGGATGCCGCTCGGGTGGCCGTCCGGTTGGGCACCTCCGATGTGAAGGTAGTATGCCGCGGGATGAGGGCTTCATTCACCGAAGTCAGTGAGGCAGAGGAAGAAGGAGTCGAGATTATCCGGGGTAGGGTTTTCCAGCGAATTATCATCGAGAGTGGAAACATAAATGGCGTGGAATGCCTGGAAGCAGAAATTGGAGAAGTTGTTGACGGCAAACGCCAGTTTAAGGAATTAAAGGATACAGAACATCTAATTGAGGGAGACCTGGTGATCTGGGCTCTGGGCCAGAGACCGGATTTTTCCTTTCTACCCCCAGATAACCAGATTTCTGTTCAAGCAAACAAGGGCATTGAGTCAAATAACCAATTGATGACTACCATGGATGGTGTTTTCACAGCTGGGGATGTCCATCGGGGAACTACCTTTTTTGTTGTAGATGCTGTTGGAGATGGGCATCGGGCTGCCAATTCGATCCATAGTTTCCTGGCAGGTCAACCAGGAGCGGATCTGGTCCAGAGCCGCCAAGAGATTACTCTCTCACTGTCTGAGATGCAATCCCGCCTCAAAACCCGCAAGAGCGCTCGCCTGGAGCGGCTAGCCATCCCCTGTCTGGATGTTGAAGATAGGGTTAATAATTTCAAGGAAGTGGATTTGGGCCTTGTAGAAAAGGATGCGCTGCTGGAATCCGGACGCTGCCTGGCTTGCGGCCCTTGCAGTGAATGTATGGCATGCGTAGAGGTTTGTGAAACTGGTGCGATCAATTTCGATCAAATCATTTCTTCATCAATTATTGAGGTCAAAGCTGTAATATCTGATCAGAATACGCTGCTCCGGGAAGATCTTGAGGGTTTAATTCTGTATACATCCTCGGACCCAATGGCAGGATCCGCTGCGGCTTTTGAAGTGATCAAGGGGCTGGAAACGGCCCCAGCGGCTTTGGGGATTGGGCTCAGACATACGTCTGGCACTGGCACAAAAACTGGCCTGATCCTGTGCCAGTGTGGAGGGGAGATTTCCAATATAGTCAATACTGCTGCCCTCTGTAATGAGGCTCTGGCATGGCCTGAGATTGATTACACCCACGAATTGGCATTTTCTTGCACAGCTGAAGCGGCTGAGGAGCTTAAACAGATTATCAAGGAGCAGCATCTGGGAAAAATGGTTCTGGCTGCCTGCAGCTGTTGTTCATTGGATCAGGTTTGCTATAGCTGTACTTACCAGCGATTGCGCTGCAAAGAAAATCTTGGTATCTTCGATTCCCTGAAACCGCTGGCAGAATTGGAATTCATCAACATCCGGGAACAGTGCGCCTGGGCTCATCGGCAGAGCAAGAAAAAAGCGACCGATGCAGCCAGGAATTTGATCCGGGCAGCCCTTGGCAGGAAACCAGTTATCCCGGCAGATCTTCCCGAGAAACCTTCCCATCCCATTAAAGTCCTGGTTGTTGGCAAAGGAGCTTCAGCAGGAGCCTGTCTCAAATCACTGGCATCACTGGGATTGGCTGCTGAATCCCTGGAGGTATTGTCCGGGGATGTGGTTAGGTCCGGCGCTAAATTCCGGGTCCAGGGATTGGTGAACGAAATTCAGGCAGATTGCCTGATTTTAGCTCCCGGGAGTGGGGCAGAATTGGACCATATCAGCGGGTTCCTGAAATTGAACAACCAAAGCCTTCTAATTTCTAGAGAGCGGTTGGAACTGGATACCCTGGATTTTGGAATGGCCCTCTGCCCTCTAGGCCTGGATCCAGATATCAGTGGAAAAGCGGCCGCTGCGAGGATTTTCGCCTGGGTGAGTCGTACATTCAGTCAGGAACAGCCACGTTCAGCTGTAGTGGATTGGCAGCGCTGTCGGGGGTGCGGCACCTGCCAGGATATCTGTGGATATGGTATCCCGGAGATCATCCAGGATGAACGGGGAACTTATGCTGTGATCAACCCATTCTTATGCCAGGATTGTGGTATTTGTACTGCCAATTGTCCCTCAGGTGCCATTGCACCTGCTACGCATACGAGTTCTGAATTGAATGAGATGCTGGAGATGATATTGAATTGAGATGAATAAAGTCGCTGCTAAACAGAAGATCATCCTGTTCACCTGTAATTGGCACGCTTTCAGCAGCCTGGAAGCTGCGGGGAAGAATAACCTGGTTTATTCTCCTGCTCTGGTTCCGATTCGAATTTCCTGCCTGGGACGGATCACTTCGGGAATTATCCTGAAAGCATTTGAGGGTGGAGCGGCCGGTGTCTGCCTGATCGGCTGCCCGGAAGGTGAATGCCGTTATCAAAATGGGAACCAGGAAGCGCGAGAGGTATTTGAAGAGAGCCGGACCCTGCTGAGGTTATTGGGTTACAACGAGAATTTGCTCCAGTATCATTTGGTTTCAGCTGGAGATGGAGAGAGCTTTCAGGAGAATATCGATCAGTTGGTAAAGAATATTCAAGATAACAGGAAAACCCGGTGAATACTTTCGCTGAGATCGTTCAATCAAATCAGGCCTGGCTGTGTCTCGACTGTGGGAAATGCAGTTCAGTCTGCCCTATCACTCTTCACCTGGTAGATGGGTATACCAGCCCCAGGCTGTTGGTCGAGGGCGCCGTCAATAGTGGTGAGGACCGAGTCCTGGAGGATCCACTTTTATGGTCCTGTTTAACCTGTCAGCGCTGTACTGAGATCTGTCCCTCAGGAGTTCAATTTTCTGAGTTCATTCACGATGCCCGCCAGCTAGCTTGGGAGAAGGGGCAGTCTGGCGATTGCACCCACAGCGGTACGATTCAGAGTTGGATGAGGATGATGACCGACCCGGCGCTGGAACAAAACCGCCTGGATTGGATCGATGATGACTTAAGAATTGCCCCGGAATCAGAGGTGATCTATTTTCCGGGCTGTTTACCGTATTACGATACTGTGTTCGGAGATTTGGATGTCGAAGGGACTGAGATCGCCAGGGCGGCGGTAAAGATCCTGAATCACCTGGGAATTGAGCCCATGGTGCTGGAAAATGAACGCTGCTGTGGTCATGATTCTTACTGGCAGGGAGATATGGATACCTTCAGGAAACTGGCGGAATTGAATCTGGAGGCCATTTCCCAAACCGGCGCTAAACGGCTGGTAACAACCTGTCCGGAATGCGCCTATACCCTCAAATCCACTTATCCCGAGCAAGTTGGCAGCCTTGGCTTGGAAGTACTGCATATTACTGAGCTGCTGGCAGAAGATGATAATCTTCAAAAACTCTTTCCAACAAATAGTCCAGAACTATATCCTGTCACCTACCAGGATCCCTGTCGATTGGGAAGGTTTATGGGGATCTATCAGCAGCCCCGCGATCTGATCCAGAACCTGGGTTATCAGCTGGTTGAGATGGATCATTATGCCCACACAAGTACATGCTGCGGCACGAGCTGCTGGACTACCTGCGGACAGCTCAACAAGAAAGTGCAGTCAGAGCGTTTAATGGAAGCTCGTTCAACTGGAGCGGAAAAGCTGATCACATCCTGTGTTAAATGCCAGATCCATTATAAATGCGCCCAGAGAGATCCGATTTCAGGGAGTGAAATTCAAATAGATATCCAGGATCTAACGACCTTGATTGCGGAAAAGATTTGAATCAAATGATAGATCAGGGAAACATTTACAAAGAGGAGGGTGCCATTGACTGATAAAAACTTACGGATCGGGGTTTTTGTTTGTGATTGTGGATCCAATATTGCAGGCACGGTGGATACAGAAGCCGTTCGGGAATATGCTGCGGGTTTACCCGGTGTTGTAGCCGCTGTCAGGAATAAATATACCTGTGCAGATCCTGGACAGGTACAGATCCAGCTATCTATCAGGGAGCACAATCTAAATCGTATAGTGGTTGCGTCTTGTTCGCCGGCAACATATGAAGTGATCTTCCGAAACTGCATTGCCGGCGCCGGATTGAATCCCTACCTGCTGGAAATGGCCAATATCCGGGAACATTGCTCCTGGGTAACACCCGGAAACGGTCAGGCTGCGACTGAAAAAGCCAAACGGATCGTGAAAGTTGCCGTTGCCCGGGCCCAGTGGCTGATTCCCCAGGAAGAGGAACAGATCTCGGTCACTGATGCTGCCCTGGTTGTGGGCGGCGGTGTGGCTGGCATCCAATCTGCCCTCGACCTGGCAGATTCCGGTCACCAGGTCTACCTGGTGGAAAAGGAGCCGTCGATTGGCGGGATCATGGCCCAGCTGGATAAGGTTTATCCTGATATCGAATGTAGTATTTGAATTCTCGGACCCAAAATGATGGATGTCGGTCGACATCCCAACATCAAATTACTGACCTATGCCGAAGTGGAAGATATTTCCGGTTATGTAGGTAATTTTAAGATACGGATCCGTAAAAAAGCCCGCTATGTGGAAGAAACCCAATGCACATCCTGCGGGGATTGTGTAGATGTCTGTCCGGTTGTCATCCCGGATGAATACCAGGTTGGCCTGGGCAGCCGGAAGGCGATCTTCCTGTCATTCCCGCAGGCAGTTCCTTCGGCTTATATAGTAAATGCTGATGAATGCCTGGGACAAAATCCGATTGCTTGCGGCAAGTGCATCGAGGCCTGTGAAAAGGAATGTATTGATTTTACGATGAAGGATGAGATCATCGAGGTAGAGGTGGGTGTTGTGATCATCGCTACCGGGATGGATATTTATGATCCAACTCCGCTGGATGAATATGGCTATTCCAGCTACCCGAATGTTCTCACAAGCCTGGAGTTTGAGCGCTTGATATGCAGCAGCGGTCCGCTAGAAGGCCATCTGGGCCGTCCAGGCGACCTGGCTTTTCCAAAGAGGATCGGTTTCATTCAGTGTGTCGGCTCCAGGACCCAGGATCCGGAACGAGGGAATCCCTACTGCTCCAATTTCTGCTGCATGAACACTATTAAAACCACTCAATACCTGCACGATGCCTACCCGGATGTGGAATCAACAGTCTTTTATACTGATCTGCGGGCTTTTGGCAAAGGATTTGAGGAATTGTTGATGCGAAGCAGGGCATCTGGAGTGAAATATATCCGCGGACTGCCCGGAGAGGTATACGAAGATCCTGAAACGGGAGATCTGCACCTGATGGTGGAAAATACCACCAGCAACCGGCTGGAATCCCACATTTTTGATATGCTGGTATTGGCTGTGGGCGCAGTTCCTAGAAAAGAAACTGAAACTGTCCGCCAAATGGTCAGTTTGTCCAAGTCCCCCAGTGGATTTTTACGGGAGGCCCATCCAAAACTTCGTCCTGTTGATACTCCAACCAAGGGAGTATTCATCGCGGGTAGCGCTGAAAGCCCGAAGGATGTCCGAGGGTGTGTGACTCAGGCCAGCGCTGCTGCCTCCCGGGCTTCAATATTGCTCAGCAAAGACAAGTTCTCTGTGGATGCTATCACTGCAGTAGTAGAGGAAGATCTTTGCACAAACTGCGGGGTGTGCGCCAATGTCTGTCCCTTCAGTGCCATTACCTGGAGTAAAGGCCAACCTGCCGAAGTGATCACTGCCGCCTGCACAGGATGTGGTACCTGTGCTGCCGAATGTAAGTTCAATGCCATAAAAATGAGGCATTTCTCCGATCAGGCGATCTTTGCCCAGATCGATGCTATGCTGGAAGATAATCCTTCTGAAACTATCCCCACTTTTGCCTGCAATTGGTGTTCCTATGCCGGCGCGGACACAGCTGGGGTGGGCCGAATGGCCTATCCCCCTCATGCCAATATCATCCGGACCATGTGCTCTGGTCGGGTGAGTCCGGATTTTGTTTGGTATGCATTTCGCAAGGGCGCACCTGTGGTCCTTGTATCTGGCTGCCATTATGTGGACTGCCATTATATTGATGCCAACCGCAGCACTACCCGGCGGTTGGACGGCCTGTGGGATGGGATGGATAAGCTGGGATTGGACCCCGGAAGATTGCAGCTGGAATGGTGTTCTGCCGCCGAAGGACCCCGCTGGCAGCACATTATGGAGCAGGCTGAGGAAAAACGCCTTAAAGTAACTGCCGGTGAGATTTCTGAGACCAGCCAATTATTGAAGGAGAAAAAGGTACCCTCTCCCCGGAATCCCCGGCCTAAAGATGAAAACCAGCTGTCTGATTTTGAATGTCTCGTTTGTGGAGAAAAATGGGAGGGAAATTACAGCAGCAATCAGGAAAGAAGCTGTCCGGCCTGCCGATCGAATAGTGTGAGATGGATCAGGAAGCGGTAAAGGTTGGAAGGTTTAACGTTTGAACGTCAACGTTCTAGCTTTCAACTTATTATTAAACACAAGACCCGGATTTTCGTCCGGGTCTTTTATTATTGGATATCAAATGAAATTATGGAGTCGGTGTAGATTCCACTGCCGCCTGACCGGTCCAGGTAAAGACCCGGGCTTCGCTGAGGCTTCCTGCATCCTCCCAGATCGGGCTGCCGTTTTCATCCACATCAACCTGGCGGACAGTGCTGATGGTCCAGCGGTAGATATGGGGGGAGTCTTCACTGGCCCGGAAGGATCCCGGGACGATGAATTTCGTATCTTCTACATAGTCAACCAATTTACGGCCGGTCCCTTCTGTCAGATCCATGATCGTGATCCGGTAAGCCTCATTGGTATTGATCAAGCCTACGGAGGACCACTGCAAAGTGACCTGGTTGTCGCTCAGGGAGAAGACCCCGCCATCTGCTGGCAGCAGTAAGTTCGGCGCCGGGTACGGTGGAGGCGGTGTTGGTGTGGGTGTTGGGCCTGGTGTAGCTGCCCGTTCGCAAAGCGGGATGATTAGGGTCAAACTCTCGTATACAGTATTGCTGACCATGCCGTTATATGACTTGATTGCTTCTTCTGGCACATTATAGTTCAGGGAAATGCTGCCCAGGGTATCCCCTTCGCCAACCTCATAGCTGACCTTATCACAGGCTGCAATGGTGGCTTCTATGCCGCTCAATGTGGCAGTTGGGAAAGAGGTAGCCGTTGGAGTGGGGTGGGGAATCTTTAACTCCTGGCCTTCAAACAAGGTATCGCATGAGGCCGGGATGTTGTTCATTAACACAATCGATTTGATCGAAACCTCAAAGCGGGCAGCGATGGCCAGACACGAATCATTTTGCGCGACCACGTAAGTCAGCGGTGTGGGGCTGGGCATTGGTGATGGTGTCGGTGTGGGCGGTTCCGGAGTGCTGGTTGGGGTCGTGGTAACGGTTTCGGTCAGGGTCGGTGTGATAGTGGTATCTGCCATGGCTCCCGTTTGTGAGAGGGCCAGGTAAACCATACCGGCGCCAACGGCCAGAAAAAGCACCACCAGGCCGATTGCAATCGGCAAACCGAGGGTGATTTCGGGCATTTTCCCGCCGCTAACTACCTGGGCATCTGTTTTGGTACCTGTTAGACTGCCGCCACAAACCAGGCAGCGTTCAGCATCTTCCTTGACGCGGGTGCCGCAGGTTGGGCAGATCTTTTTGTTATCATTAGCCATAAGATTGCTCGTTTATGCTATTTTTCCTCAATAGACTGGGGCAATTATACCAGAAGGGGGTGAGATGGAAAGTACTTGAAAATTAGGGGATGATAGTGGGAAATTGGAATGAATAACTGCTTTATTCCACCGATGAGGTCTGCGAGTTTTTACCTCAATCCTGCCGTTTTAACAGTATTTTTGCCAGTTCCTTTAAAATGTCTCCCGCTTCACCCTCAGGATTTGCATTTTCAAGGGCAGTCAGTGCCAGATCAGTCAGCCGGTCTGCAGTGGACTGCGCATAGGCACGTCCCCCTTCGGACTGCAATATCTGACTGAGAACAACTGCTTTTTCTGATGTGATCTCACCGGCGTTCCAACCCTCATAAAAACTATTTTTCTGGGCCAGGCCGAACAACACTGGTAGGGTCTTTTTGCGGGTCACCAGGTCTCCGATCGTTGATTTCCCAATTTGTTCCTCCGCACCCCAAATCCCTAAAATATCATCCTGGACTTGAAAGGACATACCTAAATAATGGCCAAAGTCGCGGAAATGGGCCTGGATCTCAGGCGTGACGCCAGCACATAAAGCACCCACTTCCAGGCTGAAAGCCAATAGGGCAGCGGTCTTACCACCAACCATTTGCCAATAAGACTCCAGTTCAACATCATCCTGGTATTCAAAGGAAATGTCCAGGTGCTGGCCCTGGGTGAGCCGTAAACAGGTTCGGTGAAATATTCTCCCTGCCTGGAGTCCGATTTCCGGGGAAGTCCTTTCCACCAGGTTCACAAGCGAGGCAAAAGCCAGGGCAAATATAGCATCTCCAGTATTGATGGCCTGGGCTTCTCCCCACACCTTCCAGACCGTAGGACGCCCCCGACGGGTATCGCCATCATCTTCAATATCATCATGAATGAGGGAAAAATTATGGATCAATTCCACTGCTGCGGCAGAGGGAAGAGCGTTTTTCCAATCCCCGCCGCCAGCTTCGCAAGCTAATAATACCAGCAGGGGGCGGATCAGTTTGCCTTCCGCTTTGGGACCGGCGTTCTCTCCAGTCCAGCCCAGCTGGTAGGTGATCATCTCATGCAGACCAGGAGTGCCGTTTTCCGCAGAAGCGGCAATTACCCGTTCCAATTCCTGGCGCAGGGCAGGACGGGTAAGTTCTGAAAACTTTTCAAATCCGGATTGTTCTTTCATGAGGGGTAAATTTCCAGGAGATCGATATCGCTTAATGTATTCAGATCACTGACGCCGGCGGCGAACATTGTGATCTGGATTTCTCTGATCAATCTTTGGATAATTTCTAAAACTGCTTGAGGAGAGTCCACAGCGGCCTTCAGGAATGGTCCGGCCAGTCCGGCCATGGTCGCTCCCAGGGCGACTGATTTGGCGATTTCAACACCATTTCGAATTCCACCAGATGCAAATATCGGAATCTCCGGTGCAGCTTCTTTAACCAGCTGGAGGCTTTCCGCGGTGGGGATACCCCAGTCGATGAACGCCCCGGCTACCTGGCGCTGGGTCTCGTTCTGGGCGCGGTGCATTTCAACTTCAGTCCAGGAAGTCCCGCCCGCGCCAGCTACATCGATTGCTGATATTCCGGCATCAACTAACTGTCGGGCTGCTTGATATGAAATTCCCCAACCGACTTCCTTGGCGATCACAGGCACGGTAAGGGTATTGCAAACACTTTCGATTCTTTTCAATAAACCGGAAAAATTTGTATTCCCGTCAGCCATAACCGCTTCCTGGAGGGGGTTCAGGTGCAGGATCAGGGCGTTTGCTTCGATCAGTTCCACTGCCCGCTGGCAATCTTCCACGGATAAACCGTAATTCAACTGTACTGCACCCAGATTGGCAAAAAGTACGATATCTGGAGCGGATTTCCGAATCTGGAAGGTGCTGGCTAGAGATGGATCTTCCAGCATGGCTCGCTGGGAACCGACCCCCATGGGGATGCCGATTTGTTGGGCGGCCGCGGCCAAGTTGTGGTTGATCCGTTCAGCCTGATCAGTGCCGCCAGTCATGGAAGAGATAAAAATTGGAGCAAATATTTCTTTTCCGAACAGGGTGAAATCCATTCGGACCTTTTCTAGATCGATTTCTGGCAGGGCCTGGTGCGGAAAATGATAATAATCCAGACCAGAAGACAAACCTGATTCCACATTTTCGTTGAGATTAATGTGGATGTGTTCAGCTTTCCGGGAGCTGGTGGGGGAGGTCTTTTTAGGCATAGAATATCCTTCTGCTTTGGGTATGGTAACAGTCTGCTTGCAGGGTGTCAACAAAATTCCCTTCAGGAAGGCTAAACCTTGACAAGACTCCTCCTGCAGTTACAATAAATCTTAATCCAGGGAGCGAAACCAATTCCCCCGATTATTGTTTAATAAGATATCATAGTAGGGATGAATTTTGAACTAAGGAGGAATCATTATGGCCGACACATTTGAACAGGTAAAAAGCATTATCGTAGAATTGCTGGCAGTGGATCCTGCCAAGGTTACTAAAGAAGCCCGGTTCCGGGAAGATCTGGAAGCGGACTCCCTGGACCTGGTAGAATTGATCATGGAATTTGAAGATGAATTTGGGGGAGAGATCTCTGATGAAGATGCTCAGAAGATCACCACTGTTGGTGACGCTGTCTCTTTCCTTGAAGAGAAAATGTAAGAAAACTCATTTCATTAAACAAAGAAAAAGCCTGCTGAAAAATCAGGCTTTTTTTTATTTTGATATTTTTGCCCATCCGGGGACGTGTGAGCAAGCAAGGAAATAATGCTCCCGCTCCCGAAGACGGGAGCGGATTTAGTTTACAACAAGCTTGGAATTTCCTCTGGATGTTGGGCTATTTTCACTCCGGCAGCTTCCAGGGCTTTGATCTTATCTTCTGCCAGGCCCGTGCCGCCCTGCACAATGGCACCGGCATGTCCCATGCGTTTGCCTGGAGGAGCGCTGAGCCCAGCGATAAATCCGGCAATGGGTTTGGTGACATTTTGAGTAATGTACTCCGCGGCTTGTTCTTCGTCTGTGCCCCCGATCTCACCAATCAGGACGATCTTTTCTGTGTCAGGGTCTTCCTGGAACATCTCAAGGGTGTCAATGAAGTTTGTGCCGTTAATGGGATCTCCGCCAATACCCACGCAAGTGGAAACACCAAGCCCCAAATTCTTCAGGGCATAGAGCACTTCGTATGTAAGGGTGCCAGAACGGGAAACTACGCCAATATTCCCGGGAATAGTGATATTTCCGGGAATGATACCTACTTTGGCTTCTCCTGGAGTCAATAATCCGGGGCAGTTGGGACCCACCAGCCGGACACCTTTTTGATCTAAGAAGTTCCTGACCCGCATCATATCAGATACCGGGACACCTTCGCTGATGCAGATGATCAGCTCCATAGCAGCATCTGCTGCCTCGAACATGGCATCAGCGGCAAATCTGGCGGGCACAAAAATGATCGTTGCATTGGCGCCGGTAGCATTCTTGGCAATTTTAACCGAATCAAAAACAGGTATCTTTCCATTCAGGACCCATTCTCCACCTTTTCCGGGGGTGACACCGGCTACTACGTTGGTCCCGTAGGAAACCATTTTTTCGGTGTGGAATAAGCCTTCCTGTCCAGTAATACCCTGCACCAGCAGGCGTGTGTTCTTATTAACTAATATGCTCATTCTTTCTCCCTGCCTTTATTAACCCCTGGCAGCTTTGACAGCCATTTTAGCTGCTTCAGCCAGGGTATCTGCCGTTTCCATACTGGCATTTTTTAATAACTGGCGCCCTTCGGCGGCGTTGGTACCTACCAGCCGCACAACCATGGGCACGTCGGTTTTGACCTCACTGAGAGCTTCCAGGATGCCTTTGGCAACCAGGTCACAGCGAGTAATGCCGCCAAAGATGTTGAATAAGACAGCTTTGACGTTAGAATCGGACAGGATGATTTCCAGTGCGGCTGCGACTTTATCCGCGCTGGCACCGCCGCCGATGTCTAGGAAATTGGCAGGTTCTCCGCCAAATAACTTAATAATGTCCATCGTGGTCATGGCCAGGCCGGCGCCGTTTACCATGCAGCCGATATCCCCGTCCAATTTTATGAAGGATAATCCGTGCTCTCGAGCCCGGATCTCGGCTTCCTGGTCTACATCCAGATCGCGGAGCTCTTCCAGATCAGCGTGGCGGAACAAGGCGTTATCATCCAACACCATCTTTCCATCCACTGCCAGCAGATCACCACTTCCTGTGATTACCAGCGGATTTATTTCTGCCAGGGTGGCATCACTGCCAGTATAGGCTTTCCACAGACCCAGGGCAATTTTCCCGAATTCCCGCCACTGTTCCCGGGGCAGGTCTATACCTGCAGCCAGATCCCTTGATTGGTAGCTTTGCAGTCCCATCAGGGGGTCGATATGGCACCTGATAATTTTCTCTGGGGTTGTATGGGCAACTTCTTCAATATCCACCCCGCCTGCAGCTGAGGCCATAATAACTGGTTTTCGAGCTGCCCGATCATTGGTTATTCCCAGGTAAATTTCTGTTTTGATATCTGCAGCCTGATCAACCAGCACCATACGCACCGGCAGTCCTTTGATGGTCAGAGCCAGGATATCCTTAGCATGCTGCTTTACTTCTGGAGCGGTTTTTGCCACCCGGATTCCGCCGGCTTTGCCGCGTCCTCCAACCAGCACTTGTGATTTAACCACGACCGGATAACCGATCTTTTTAGCGATCTTCTGGGCTTCGGCTGGTGTTTTGGCCAGCTCCCCGGGCGGGATTGGGATGCCGTACTCGCTGAAAATCCTCTTGGAATAATACTCATGAAGTTTCATATATTATTAAGCTCCCAGACTTGAAATAAGCCATTGCGCGGAGATTATACCATGCATAAAAATCCCCTTTTACGGCCGTAAAAGGGAAATATGATGAGCATCCTATAAAAGATATGACAAAATTGGTTGAGAATATGGAAAGTCAACCGGGAAAAATTAAATGGTCTTTTTTACCCAGGCCTGAACAGGAGGCAAACGGAACAAAAGCAGTAGTGCCATGACCAGGGCATACGGCCAGGGACGCAGAACGCCTGGTTTGACTGCCAGGATAAAATGCAAGGCCGCCAGGATACCAGCAGCATAAACAAATCGGTGCAGCTTTTTCCAATTCTTCCCTATTTTCTTCTGGAAATAGGTTAATGAAGTGATTGACAGAAGCAGTAACAATACCCCTGTAGTGAATCCAAGCAGAATGAATTTGTTGGTCAGCGAGTTTGCCAACAGCGCATTCCACTGAAAACCATAGTCCAGAACCACATAGATGGAAAAATGAACCCCAGCATAAAATGCTGCCCACAAACCCAGCGGGCGGCGGAGTTTGTTGAGCTGATTCCATTTCAACAGCTGCCTTAAGGGAGAGATAGCCAGAGACAGGATCAATAGCAGGATGGCCGTTTTTCCGGTCCTGTGAGTGATCTCCTGGATCGGGTTAGCGCCCAAATTCCTCTGCCAAAAATCCCATAATCCCACCAAAAGTGGAACTGCTGATGCAATATGGACCAGAGGGTGAAGAATTGTGCCAAGCGGCTTTTTGAGATCCTTCCAGCTTTTAGAAGTTCTTAACGAGGTCCATATCTGCATATAAATCCTTTACCTCTTTTTCATAGCCATTGAATAAAAGTGATGGGCGACGGGATAATTCTCCGATCCGCCGTTCAGTAGCTTGCGACCAGCGGGGATGATCAACACCGGGGTTGACATTGGCATAAAAACCATATTCATTAGGTGCGGATTCCATCCACAAAGACACCGGCATTTCCTCAACCAAATCAATTTTAACGATGGACTTGATGCTCTTAAACCCGTATTTCCAGGGCACGACCAGCCTGATGGGGGCGCCATTCTGAGGAAGTAAGTCTTCCCCATATATGCCAGTCGCCAGCAAAGACAGATCATGATATGCCTCATCCAATCGCAGGCCTTCTATATATGGCCAGGGGAAATATTTGTTTGCCTGCCCGGGGAGAGACTTAGGATCGTATATGGACTCGAACCGGATATATTTGGCTTCTGGTTTGGGTTTGATATCTTCCAATAATCTTGCCAGGGGGAATCCCTGCCAGGGGATGACCATTGACCAACCTTCTACACAGCGCATGCGGTAAATCCGCTCTTCGGTGGTGTAGCGCTCCCGGATTTCCTCGATGGATATCGGACCAGGATTTTCAACCAATCCGCCGATCTCTACAGCCCAGGGAGAGGACTGAAAACCCCGGGATAGTTTAACAACACCTTCTTTATCGGTCGTAAACTCGTAAAAATTGTTGTAGCTGATAACGTTATCGTAGGATGTTAATGGATCACCCAGATCATCTGTCAGACCCATGCTGCTGGGTACGGGAGCCGTCCCGGATGCGGGAAGGTCCTCTCCGACTATAAAGGGTTTCTTCTGGCAGGCTGCCAAAACAGCCGCACTGACACCAACAACTCCCATGGTTTTCAGGAATTCTTTCCTCGTCGCATATCTTTTATGGGGGGTAATTTCATCTCTCATGTTCTCAGACATAGTATCTCCAGCCTATACACCAATTAATTCTCTGGTTAACATGATTAAGATGACTTTATGATAAAAAATATTACCTAAAGAATCCTGTTTTTTTGGCAGGATTTTTTAGGTAATGTGCAGGCTCCCGGAATGAATAAAACTTCGGGAGCTATTGTTTAGCAGGAGGGACTAAACCCTTTGTGGGACTCCGTCCCTGTATAGATTTAGTCTGCTTCGCTGAACGGATTCTCGAAATACTGGATGCGGTTGTTCTTTGTATCACTGACCCAGACCCCGCCGTCATCATCGGTGCTGATCCCGGTAGGGAAGTACAGGTTGGAGGGATCTATGCCCTCAGTACCCCAGGCCGCGACCACTTCTCCAAGGGGAGAGAAGACAATGATCCTGGATAGCTCAGGATCACTAACATAGATTAACCCATCTGCTCCAACTGTCAGGTAGGGTTTGTTGTCCAGCGATTGACCATACCAGCCTTCCACGTCCCACTGATTGAGAAAATACTGGGCTACACCATCGATATCAGGTGAAAATACCTGAATGCGCTGATTCCAGGTATCCGCCACATAGAGATTGCCATCCATATCCAGCGCCAGTCCAGATGGTTCATCAAATTGACCGTCGCCAAACCCAACTTCACCAAACTCGGTGATGAAAGTCCCCTGGGTGTCAAAAACAACGATTCGTTTGTTGCCGGTATCGGAAACATAGACATGTCCGTTCTGGTCGATGGCAACATCCCGAGGACCCCAGAATGCGTCTGGTGTTTCCCTCTGTCCGAAATGTCCCCAGCTTGTCAGGAATTTTCCTTCAGGGTTGAATTTTTGAATGCGGTGATTCCAGGTATCAGCAATGAAGATATTTCCTTCAGAGCTGATGGCAATGCCCCAGGGCTCGTTAAATCGCCCCGGTGCGGCATCTCCTCCATCAGCGGAACTAAATTCACCCCAACTGTTGAGCAGCTGTCCATTCACTGTCATATGCAGGACCCGGTGATTGCCGGTGTCCAGGATATAAAGGGTACCGTCCGGCGCTCTTTCCATGTTGCGGGGAGAGACCATATCATTCAAACTTATACTGCGGTCAGCGATCAGGGTGAGCTCTTTTCCTTCATAGGGATCTATGATCTGTGCAGAAGAGAAATCCAGGGTACCGTAATTCCAGACCTGGGCTGCGACGTCCTTGCGAATGTAGAGCTTCATCTCATCTGCCGGGCTCCAGTTGGCGAGGCTGATGGTTTTTCCAGTCGCTTCAGCATATTTCTGGTAATCCCGTAAAAGCCAGATGCGGAAAATGCCTTCCCGGATATTTGGGTCTTTAAGGGCATTACCGATCCGTTCCCAGGTCAGGTTGTAATAATCCTGATTTGGCCAGACAATCCGCTGATATCTGAATTCATAATAAGCGTTCCCGACCACGGGTTCCAGTTTGGCATAGTTATTATTACCAACCAGGATAGCAGGCGCGTTCCGCAGGTCGCGGGTTGGATTCTCGCCATAATAGCGCTGGTTTTCATAGTTCCGAAGGTACCACCAGTAGGGATAGGTGGATTCGTTATCAAAGGCGACTTCCATGGCCAGCCCGTCACTGGTTCGGTATGACAGTTCTTCGATTTGCTCCAGGGCATCTTTTATTCCCCGGCCGCCATGGGCATATACCAGGTACTCAGTTGGTTCATCATAGTTGATATAGGCTGCCATGATTGAGGTGTGGCTGGTCAATAGAACCAATACAAGCAGGACGCTGTTAGCTGTTAAGATCCAGAACTGCAGCGGCTGCCAATCTTTCACAAGTTTCCAAATGATATAGCCGCTTACACCGGCAATGACAAGAGCAGAAAGGAAATTCCCGGTCCCTCTCAGCTGATAGAGTTCTTGTCCCTGGAAGGGGGGATTAGATGAAAGCAGCGATCCAAATACTCCGAAGAAACCGGCCAGAAAGATAAGGATCATGCCTATCACCAGCCAGCCTTTTTTCTCTCCAAAGGTTTTGGAATCAAATTTGGCCATCATCTGCTGGAATCCCCAGGCTGCCAGCAGGATGAGCGGAAAAGTGATATGGGCTGTAAGCCAGGGCATTTTTTCGCCTGCAAGAGGGTAAGCGATCAGGCTGGTCAGCGACCAGAAAGCCAATAAGGCAAATACCGGCGCTTTGGTTGGTGCTTCGTCTGAAGCAGATCGCTGGGCAGGCGCGACCTTGGTTCTTCCGGTGATGCTTTTTATTCCGACCCCAATTACTGTTGCGAAGCCAGCCAGGGCAGGAAGGTATTCATAGATTGGGATCTGGATCAGCCAATAGTAGTACCAGGGTTGGCTTCCACGTTCGACAACTTGTTGTTTCAGCCAGTAGCCCAGGGAGCCGACAAGCCCTGTAAAGAAACCTGTGCCGTTAGTAAAGAAAGTTGTGTAAAAGATCGTAAATGGAATGTAAAAGATAGCCGCATTGATCAGCCATTCTTTCCGATTCCAGGCTAATCCAACCGCGACTGAGACCGCAGTTAATATTATTATAATGGCGCCTGTTGAGAACATCCCGCCTGTAGAGTAATCCAGGGAATCCATTCCCAGCATGGTGGCGGGGAAGGGCGCCAATTGGGGAAGGACCAGGGTGCCCAGCAGCAGCAAAGCGCTGAATGAAGGCAGGGTTTTCAGGTTCTTCCATTTATAGCCAGTGATGGCTGTGATCAGTGATCCAATCAGCATAAATCCTGCCAGCGCCAAAGGGAGCGCAGTCATGGGATCGATCCCTGCAGGTTGGTCATCAGCAATGGGAAATTCTGGAGTGAAAGATTTGGCCAATAAGGTCAAACCCAGGAACAGTCCGGTGCCAATCAATCCAGCATTAAAAATCTTTTTGTGTCCAGGTTGTTCCCATTCCTTTTTATTCAGATCAACGATAAACACCAATCCCAGAAATATCATTGCCTGGGCGGTGTAAATAAAAGCTGTTTCCTTAGTGGTGAAATGCAGTACTGTGGCTGCGGTCAACCAGTATAAAAATCTTGGATTTGATGTTTCCAGCCATCGTAATATAGCCCAGAGAGTGATCACTCCAAAGAGGACTGAGAATGCCTCATTGCGGGTATAGCGCCCATAATAGAGCAGGAAAGGTGAGATCAGGAACATCAGGGATGCAGCCAGGGTACCCCAGCTGCCGAGGTAGCGGCGGTATCTCCATAAGAAGATGATCGCTGCCACACTGGTGATCGCTGCCGGGACTCTGGTTGCGTAGTCGTTATCTCCAAGAAGGAAATAGATCAGAGCCAGGAAGTGAAATTGGAAAGGTCCATGGGTGATTGGATCATGGCTGTAGCCCATTCCTTTAAAC
>JAGHAU010000115.1 GCA_021161345.1 Anaerolineales bacterium
CCCGATATCAGTCCTGACAGCCGGACTAACCCTGAGCTCCGGAATAAAGAGAGATCATCCAATCAAATTTCCAGACTATAAAATGTATTTCTGTCATCTTTACACCCTGGACAAGGCTATTGTTATGAACAATCTAGCTTGGCTTATTTTTATTAATGTTTTTGGACTAGGATTTTCGTAATGCTATATTGCCTATACCCAGAATGGCATTCCGTTCAAATTTGTATCCTTCACCTCTACTAGTGAGTTAATAGCAATCTCTAAAGTGCAACTTTTTGCTTAAATCCCCCCGTTGATCCAAGATACCAAAATAGACATCAGTTTGTTGAAGTATATCAGCCATATTGGGTGGGAAAATGTGATTATCTACGGAGAGTACATTTTAAATCGCAGTTAGATTCAGGTTTAAGGTAGTTTTGCACGCCTCTTAGCGTATATTTCTGCGCGAATATGCACAGGACCCTCTGCTGAGGGCAAACTCCCACTCGCCAGAAAATACACTTAATGGATTACAGATTTGAGGTCAATCAATTGTCCATCTTGAATGACCAACACTTCGATTTGGTGTGTTTCCTTGATTTTCTGGATCAAATTTTGTAGAAAATCCGTTGTGGTGACCGCATGGGTGGAACCAGGAGCGCCGATTACTAATGTATCGACCTGATGCTCTTGAATTACTTCATTCACCGCTTCCAGAAAAACACCTTGACGGACAACTGCCTCCGCTTTCCAGCCGGCATTTCCGGCACGCTCACAAGCCATGGCGAGCAGAAACTCTCCCAACTCTTCCAATTCCTCCTCAACCACCTTGGTGTAACTGACATAACCGAGTTTCTCCAGAAAATGCACATTTGAGACATAGAGGAAAATCAACTTTGCCTTGCCTTCCATGGCGAGTTTAATCACAGCATCCTGGTTCAAGTAACTTGTTTGACCGCCGCGAGTGGGGTATAGAATAGTTTTCATGATTGACCTCTTAGAAGGCTCCAAAACGAATCATCAGCCACAAATAACCGATGAACAGTGTAATATAGGTAATTGGTAAACCGATTTTGAAAAATTCCTTAAACGAAATTGGGGACCCCGCCTGGGCGGTGATGCCTGCTGTGACCAGATTTGCTTCGCCTCCAATGAGAAATCCATTTCCGCCCATAGCAGCACCCATTGAGAGAGCGTAATACAAAACCTTGCTGCTGGCCCCCGGGATAGAGCCTGATAAAAAGTCAACCACCGGCAGCATCGAAGCCGCCAGTGGAATGTTAGCGATAACAGTTGAGAATGATCCAACCCCAATTACAATCACGAAAATAGCTAACCCTAAATTTTCACCAACAATCTGGCTGATACTTGTAGCCGCGACGGCCATCAGTCCGACTTCCTGCACAGCTCCAACGACCATGAACAATGTCATAAAAAAAACCAGAGTTGTCCAATCAACCGCCTTAATCATTTGATGGATGTCGGGTTTGAGCCAAATTAGTAAAACTGTGGCACCGATAATCGCTGGAACAGCTGGCACCACATGAATCCTTTCGCCGAGCACAAAACCAATAAGGACCAATACAAACACTATCCCCGATTTCTTGAGAGCATCCATGTCACGGATTCGTCCGTTCTCTTTTAGTTTGTCATACAGCGTTTCGGAGATCCCTCCACTGACTTTGGCCCACTCCTTACGATAATGCCAAATAACATAAGCTCCCATTGCTATCAGAGCAATCACTACGCCACCTGTTTGGTTAATTAGAAAATCATTGAACCCAATCCCGGCAGAGGCCCCGATCAGGATATTTGTCGGCGTTCCTATCAAGGTTGAGATGCCGCCCACATTTGAAGCAAGCACTTCGGGGATGATCAATGCCAGGGGGTTAATACCAAGCGCCAGCCCGATCTGCAAGCTGATAGGCGTCATCAGGAGCATGGTGGTGAAATTATCCAGTAGGGCCGAGGCAACCGCCGTGAAAGCCATCAATATCAGCACCAGTACCCAACTGCGGCCTCCGCTTAATCGATAAGCCTGGAACGCCGTCCATTGAAAGATACCGGTCTCTTCAATCACGGCAACCACAATCATCATCGCCATCACCAGGAAAATCACTTCCCAGTTGATATATGTCAGGGCGCGCTCAAAATTGAGGATATATATGGATGGGGCAAAGGCGGTCCCGAGTGCCGAGATCAGAAGCACAGCAGAAGCGCCCAGTAGTGCGGCTGTGGTGCTGTGTAATATTTCAAAAGCAATCAGCAGCAACACGATGATAAAAATAGCAGTCGCAATCCAGAACCCGGCGGTAACTTTTCGTTCTAGTGATAACTCCTCAATCCGCAAGATACTCGTATCTTTTAAGTTAGTTAAATCTACCGCGTCCAGCTCAATCACCTGGTCAACAAAGTGGTAGCGCTGAATATGGACGGACACTTCCTCAGGGACGTGGTTCAGAACCAGTCCCCAGGAACCGTCTTCTTGGCTTTCCGCTTCGGCGATAGCTTCTTCCTCATCGGGTATGCGTGCACTGATTTCCGCAGCGACGATGGGCTGGCCCTGGGGATCACATATACGCCCGGTTATGTAGTATCCAGATTCAGCTTCGTTAGCATATGTTGGTCGGGGAATTAAAAACCAAAGAGCAGACAGAAGGCCAATAAAAAAGAGTGCTAGGGTAAAAGTTTTTTGCGCGGGTAGATGCTTCATGGCGTAATTATACCTGACTGATTGCAACAACAAATCCGGAAGACTTGCCGTCAAATCGCCAAATATTGTCAGGTCGGCGACCATTTGTTCAACTTCAAAGTTGGTACCCCCTTATTTTATCCACCTCCCCAAAAAAGACTCAGAAAAGAATGGGTTTTAGTATTATTTATAAATGATGAATGTGGGTATCAAATCGGGGTATTGCCTATACGCAATTCAATTGTTATGGCTTGTTTCAACAGGCAATACCAATGTGTATCTCCCTCGAGAAAACGCTCTCCGACCGCCTGGGAGGCTCACTTGCCGTTCAGTATGTACCCCTTCCCTCGCACAGTGAGTAAATAGCGAGGCGAGGAAGGATCTTTCTCTATTGCCCTTCTCAGATAGGCCATATGTGTGTAC
>JAGHAU010000017.1 GCA_021161345.1 Anaerolineales bacterium
CTTATATGCCCTTGGTCGGCGGTTCAATCCCGCCCCTCGCCACTCAAGAATAGGCACACTCAAATGAGTGTGCCTTCGCTTTTATTGAAATGGATAAACAGGATTTTCCATTAGATGGAAAACTCACTTCTTTTTTAGAACTGAACTGATCTTGGTTTCTTCTTTGTTGATGAGGCGCTGAATGTTAAATCGATGCAGGTAATAAACAAGAACAGTCAGAAATCCACCGATGATAGTGAAGATAAGAGGATAATCCAGAATATAGGTCACTATCGGCAGTGCTGTAAAGGTTGTAAAGGAACCGATGACAATATAATCCGTCAGCAGGGCCGGAATGATCACCAGCAGTGCAAATAGCACACCTAGCTTCCAGTTTAATCCAAACATCATTCCTACCAGGGTCGCTACTCCCTTTCCCCCTCTGAAATTCATGTAAAAAGGGAAAATATGACCTAGGATAGCCATTATGCCGGCCAGATAAGCCAGATCTGGGCTGCCAGGATAGATCCACTTGACAACTAAAACTGCGAAGAGCCCTTTGAGAACATCCACTAAACCGACAATAAATCCGTATTTCACCCCCATAATTGTTGTGATATTTGATGCTCCCGCATTTCCGGAGCCGTGTTCGCGAATATCCATTTTCCCAACTAATTTACTTATAATGAATGCGGCCTGGATGCAGCCGAAGGCATAGCCGATTAGAATGGTGATAATAGTTTGCATAACCATTTAATTTCTCCTTGTGTTATTTAAGTATACCCTTGGACATTCGCATAAATAAATTACGACCTAAAATGTGCGCTATTTCTTATAAGGTGCCTTATCAATGGAAATCAATTATCAGACAGGCAACCACATAACAATATTCTAAGGTTCAGAATATGATAACCGGTGTAGGATTCTAGAGTAACCCACTAGCCTTATTAAACCGAGGAATTATGAAAAAATCATTTTATATCTATATTTTTGCAGTAACCATTCTCTTACTGGCTTCGTGCTCCTCCAAGCCAACTGCAGTACCTGTTCCGGACACACCAGAACCGACTCCGGAACTCATCGAGGCAGCACCAACGAATACAGTTGAGTCTGAAGAATCTAGTGCGAAAGATACTGTTTTCGAGATCGAGGAGACCAAGATTACATTGTTGGTTTATGCCGGGGATGCTCGAATCTCTCATGATAGTGGAGAAACCTGGGGCCTTGCGGATACCGGCCTCTGGTTGGAGAGCGGCGATAGAATCCAGGTCACTCCGGGAGGAATCGCCCTGATTCTATTCCCTGATGGTTCTCTGATCCGCCTGGAAGGCTTTACCGATTTTGAACTTGTCCAAAGCGAGTTTGATTTTGAAAACGGTATCAAGCGAGTGATCGGCAGAGTACTGGAAGGTTCTGCTTTGGTGACAACAGTGCCGTTGCCCAATCCGGAATCACTGTTCCAGCTGTGGGTGATGACCAGCCTGATCGACCTGCCCTATGATCCTTCACTGGCTGTTCCGCTTGATCAAGCAGAACAAGTGCCGGATGATGAACGGATCTCTTTTGGCGGGACCGTGCGGGAAGATTTTGATGGAGAATCGTTATTCAGTTATTCCTCCCTGGTTGATTTTTACGTCCTGGAAATCATTGAAGGAGAATACGTCCTGATCAAGACCAAACCGCTGGAAGGGCAGTATTCTCAGTACGATATACCTTTTCGCAATAATATTGAGGATGAATTTGAACTTGAAGGCCTGCTGGATATGGCTGCTGGTGTGATTGAGCAGAGCCGTTTAGTTGAGTCCATCACTGATCTTGATTTTTACGGCTATTCGATGATCGAGGAAGGCAAACTGAGCGACAACCAAACCCTTTTCTCGGTATTTCCTGCAGAAGAACTGGTTGAGTTCCTTTTAGAAGATCAGGCCGAAAAGCAAGAATTTGTGAATTATGTCAGTGGGACGCCATCCTATAAACGCCATCAGCTTCATTACCGCTACTACAAGAACATCCCAGATATCTTCGCCGAAGATATCCTGTTGTTGCTTGAGAAATATAATCTGGGATGTGATATCAGATCCGGATTGGGATGCCCACTTCGTGATGGCTGCGATCGGGAAACAGGTGCAGGCTGTGAATTATCTTCCGGATGCAACCCTATCACCAGGTCTGGATGTGAAAAGGCAAAATTTAGCTGCATCGCTTACACCAACTGTGACTGGGCCCCTTGTGGAAGACGGCCTGTTGTATCTTTCTTCTGCAAACCCAGGGTCAGGAAATACTGCGATCCTGACATCCCCCATGATTGTGACCAGTACTTAACCACAAGCCTTGATCTGTTGGCAGGACTTGTTGAAATGATCGGTCCCACAGATTCAAGTTCCGGGACAGATACCGGAACTGATGGAGACTCCGTGAACGGCCAACTTGAAGAATTGGCTGCCTACTCCCTGCCGCCGGAGTTTGTTCAAAACCCGGAGTTAGCCGGCGAGTCTCTTTATGATCCTAACGAACCAGCCTCGGTAGCTCCCTTTTACAATAATGATTATTGGGAGCAGCTGATGTCATATTACCGGGATTTATTCGGTAGCGCTGAAGATGATAACTCGGATGATGAGGACATAGAATGGTGCACTTGCACCGCATCTGTCCCTCCTGGTTATCCCCCTCCTCCACCCTGGATGGACATGACCTACCGCTGCTATTGCTCTGACTAGGGCACGCGGTGACCAAAAAGGTTATATTTTCCTGGATAAAAAAACCTGCTCGCAGTGAGCAGGTTTTTGGTTCTAACCTAAATCAAATTAGGGACACAATCCCGGTTCATTACCAGTAGGTGTAAATCCGTAAAAGGACCGGCAGGTAGTATCGTAAAGATAGATCGATTTGATCGGATAAAGAGGGCTTCCCGGATAGGGGCTGCCGGCATCTTCTTCCGTGAAGCGATCGTTATAATCTCTGTGATCCAATGCCTGTAATCCATCATCCGCCCAGGCGCTCCACATATAACCAGTTGGACCAATCAAATCTGCTTTGTAAGCGATCTGGATGCTGGTATCGTCATCAGGGTTCCTTCGGACCCAAACAAGATCTGGGTCATCTCCCTCTCCGCTGTCGAACAACAGCACTTCGTATCCGTTAAATCCCTCTTCAGGGTGGTCATTCACCATTGGGCTCAGGCCGCCAACATCACCATCCACATCCTGATAGATCTGGACATCCTTGACACTCCAGTCGATGCTGGCCGGCATTCCGGTCTGGATCAACAGATCACCACGGCCATTTTCATCCAGGTCGATCTCCAGGCCGTATTTCATCGTTCCATCATCAGGTAATTTTTCAGCAAAATACAAGATCGCATAGGTCCAATTGGTGCTAACTTTCATGTTTACGCGGATGATATCAATCGAACTTTGGTAGATCATATCGTCAGCAGTAAATGGGCGCTCAAAGACATTGGCCTTGAACTGGTCACCGTAGGTAATATGTTCATCGGCATAATCGATCGAGTTGTAATCCACCAGGAAGGCGTCAACCCAACCCTTAATGGTGCCGGGGAATACCAGGTGTTCACTGGCTGGTTTCAGGGTAGGCGTCGGAGATGGTTCCTGGGTAGGCCTGATAGTGGGCGTAGGTGTACTGATAATCTGATCAGCGCTGTCCGCCCCACTATCTGAATTCTCTGCTGCGATGGCTGTTTTCCTGGCAGATTCAACTCCATCCAACCATGCTTCTTTGGTCAGTGTAGCCTGAACCCCAACCTGGACAGCTTCCTCGAGGGTCAGAGAGCCGCTCTCCCCGCCGTAGTTACATCCAACCAATCCCAGTAATAAAAGCAGCATTACTGCCGCCCAAATCATGATGTTCTTACGCATTATTTATTGAATCCTCCAGCAAACGGAAACAACGAGCAATCTAATAAAATAATAACACTCCGTCAACCTTTGCAATTATACAACGGTGATAGGTAAATAGAAACCTCAATTTACAACTAATCCAGAAATTATGGCAGCGTACAAGGTATGCACATCCTGCGGGGAGGACACTCAACCATGCAAGCACTGGCGCAAGATGGGCCTGTGTGGCTCTGACCTGCCCCCATTACTTGTACCACTTCTGATGTTAGTCCAACCGGCTGAAATTGTGTAGCAAGAATTATGACCGCAGCTGGTACCGGCGATCTGTAACCTAAGGCACTGTGGGGTCTCACAGTGTTGTATTCCTTCCTCCACATCTCGATCAGGATCTCTGCTTCTTTCAAAGTATAGAATATCTCTCCATTCAGCAATTCATCTCTCATTTTCCCGTTGAAGGATTCGATATAGACATTCTCCCAGGGGCTGCCCGGCTTAATGAACAATGGCTTGACCTGCAAGTTGGACAGCCAGCTGCGAACCCGGTTGGCAGTGAACTCAGCTCCATTGTCTGAGCGAATGTGAACCGGCACTCCTTTCTGGATAAACAGATTGGTCAAAACTTCAAGCACATCATGTTGGGTAAGGCGTCTGGCTACCTTGGATGCCAGGCATTCCCGGGTATACTCATCGATCACGTTCAGGATCCGGAAT
Source organism: Anaerolineales bacterium (assembly GCA_021161345.1). Taxonomy (GTDB): domain Bacteria; phylum Chloroflexota; class Anaerolineae; order Anaerolineales; family UBA11858; genus B10-G9. The sequence goes on from JAGHAU010000017.1 coordinate 4,548, forward strand.
GGCACCCCATTGTGTGCCCTGGCCTGCATGAAATCATAGCTCCAGACATGGTTGGAAAAAAGCGGTTTCAATCGGACTATAGAACCTTCATTGAGCCGCAACCGCCCTCGTTTAGGCTGATTCCGAGGAACTTTCAGCCCCTCTCTGCGCCAGATCCGCTCCACACGTTTGTGATTGACGATCCAGCCCTCGTTTCTAAGCAAGGCAGTCACCCTGCGGTAGCCATAACGTCCGTACTTGCTGGCCAACTCGATGATTCTAGCTGTCATGTACTCCTCATCATCGGCAGGGCGTTTGCGGTATCGCTGGGTTGATCTGGGTTGTCCTACCACCCGACAGGCTCTCCGCTCAGATATATCCAGGGCTTGGATGGACTGCTGAACAGCTTTTCGCTTCCTGTCGGGTAAGATCATTTTTTTCCGAGTACCTCCTTGAGGATGGCATTGTCCAAGGAAAGGTCAGCCACCAGCTTTTTCAGCCTGGTATTTTCTTTTTCCATTTCTTTGAGCTTTCGGGGCTGGGTCACATCCATTCCCCCGTATTCCCTGCGCCAGCGGTAGTAGGTCTGCTCGCTGATCTCCAGGGTTTTGCAGGCCTGGCCCACTGTTTTTCACTGGCTGAGATACACCTCAGCTTCACGCAACTTGGTGATGATCTGCTCCGGTGAATAGCGTTTGCGTTTTGCCCTCTGTTCTACCCTTTTTTAGTACTTACTGTCTAGTATATGTAACAGGGGCAGGTCAATTCCACAGGCTGCACAGCTGCATTTTGAAATATACGGTGAGGAAATATATGATAAAGTATCGGTGGATGCCGTATATCAGGATGCCTTTGAAAAGCAGCTGGCAGAGGCTAATAAGGGTATGGTATTTGACTATACCGACGATTTAAAATTAATCAGCGGTGTAGGACCTAAGATGGAAAAACTGCTCCATGATTTCGGTATAACCACTTTTTATCATCTATCCAAGCTGGATAAGGATGGTGTGGAAGCACTCAATGATAAATTAGAATTCTTCCCGGGACGCATAGAAAGAGATGATTGGATTGGGCAGGCAAAGGCATTCCATAAGGAAATGCATTAGTTAATAAACAGGTTGTAACTTATAAGCGGCTTTTTTGGCCGCTTTTTGATATTTTATATAGAGATTCTATTGACTAGGCTGATACCACGGGATTAATTCCTTCATTTTATCATCATCTACATTCATAAAATTTTGCAGCAAACCGGCAACAATTTCGCCGCGGCCTAGTGCATTGTTTTTAAAATTTTCTACACTTTCCAGCCATTGATCATATGAGCCGTAATATTTCCATCTTTGTGTATGATAAACCATTTCATTTTTCATGGTATCAGCAATTTTGTCAATTCCGCTTTCCAGATATTCATCTGTAAAAACCTCTGTAATATAATAAGCATATCTCTGCAAAAAGTATTCCTGATATTGAGGATTTTGTATCAGGGCTTTTTGTATATGAGGACTAAAACCGATATATTCGTCGGATTCTCCGAGCAATCTTTTTATCAGTTCGAGGTGATCGCTCTTATCGCGTAATGATACATCCACATCATAAAACAATACGCGCCATTTCATGGTTTTGGATTCATCCCGCCAGAATTTAATGTTGCCGGAGTCGGTATTTGAAAAAAAAGTCTGGAAAATTATATAATCGGTAAAGTTTTCGATATCAATCCAATTTATCAGTTTTTCGTAGGTTTCCTGTATAGTGAAATCATTATTCATACAGAACTCTTGCAGTTGAAGCCAGTCTTCATTATTACCGTGCAGGGCAACGCCGTTTGCAGCAATTATATTAATATCATCAGTGTCAAGATTGTAATGATTGGATAAATAATCTGCATTTATTCTTTCTCTGATGTTATATAGTCCCCAGTATTCTCCGTTGATATAGACAGCTACAGACTGACCGCGCATACCGTCTTGATTTCCTTCCTCTATAGCGCACTTTGATATAAAATAGTCTTTCATTCTCGTTTGCGTATCCTGACCGCCATTGCGCAATATTAAATCTTTATAAATGTTTACATCAGATCCTTCAAAGAGGGGGTAGTAGAGTTCATCAAGGCCGTACCCATCACGCATATGAATGATAAAAGATTTTTGGTCAAGCGCACGTGAAAAACCCCCGAATATCTGTATGCCGGCATTAAAGTCCAGGGCTAGTTTCCCATCAGTTTCATAGTACTCAATTGTTGCAGTGCGTTCGGCATCCCACCAGTAATTTGCAGTGTAGAATGGAAATTCAGAGTCGGTATGCCCTTGGCCGGCTGCATAGATACCATAGTCATCGCTGAACAGACCATATTTGTCTGAGGATATACACATAATCGGAATGTCATGTGTTTTATCAAAAATATACGTTCTGCTTGCTATGGCGCTGGGCAGTTTCCTGTCGCTAATTGCTATGGCTCTGATGACGGTATTTTCATAGATTGGTATTGGCTTGGTGTACGTTGTAGAGGTTAATGTCGGCTCATCACCGTTTGTTGTATATTTGATAATTGTGCCTACTTCAGCATTGAGTTCCACCACAATGCTTTTTTCGGAAACCACACCTCCCTTTGCAGAAAATGTGGGTTTGGCACAGATTGATATAAATTCTCTGTCGCTGTTATTCTTTCCCGGAGTTTTAGTTTCAAAGAAAATTACATTGTATTTATTATCTGACGAGCGGCCAAAGCTGTAGTCGCCTAAAAGATAGCCTGTCTCTAAGTAGTCTATAATATTGCCGGTATTGTCTTTTAAAATTATTGTTTCGCCGGCTCCATTTAAGCGTATATCCTCAATAACAATTGATTCTCCGGCAGCGGGTATGCCGCCTTTTGCAAGAAGCAGTAAGTATTTACCTGCTTTGATAGTAATATTGTCAAAAAAAAACTCACTGTCTGGGCCGACTGATATAGAATAACCGGAAAAGTTTATATTTTCGTTGCCGTCGTTAAAAAGCTCAATATATTCTATCAGTCCCTGATATCCCGTTCTGTTAAGGTTTATTCTGGATGCCGCGACTTCATTAATATAAAGGTCTTGTAAAATGATATCAACTTCGGAATCCAGGTGATTGATCGGATGGGTGTCATTTATTCTGCCGGGTGTGGGAACAGAGAAATAAGCTATTTCGCCATCCGGTGTTCTGCCTTTGGATGCATTCCCGGGTAATTGCTCGACAACCATACTGTCGGCAACAGCCGCATTCGGCTCTGACAGCAGTATCATATCATCATTTGTACTGAGAGAAAAATTGGTATGGTACTCTCCGTTTATTACTTCATCATTGCCGCTTGCAAAGACAACCAGATATTCGCCCGTAGGCAGTACGGCGCTTTCCGGGAATCGCCATTTAAATGGTTCGGCAGCATCATCTGACAGAGCAAATCCTTTTAATGACACATCAGTATCTGTCGGATTGTAAATCTCTATCCAGTCACTGGACTTGCCGAATGCATCCAATATGCCGTATCGGTTGTTAGACATAAATTCGTTGATGATAATCCCTGATGCGGGATTTCTTTCTGCTGTAATTTTCATTGTTGTGCAGATTTTTGTGCTGTTTTCCTTACCTGGCGTAGGCTCAGAAAAATAAACCCATTCATCATCCTTGACTCCTCTTGAGATATCCTCAATTAAAGGATCGATCGGTAATTCAACTAGGATTTCACTATATGGGGTGGAAATCACCAATGTCTCAAATTGGGATAAACGGAAATTGGTATGCACTTTTTCAGTAACCCTGTCTTTTCCAGATGCAAATATAACCAAATAAGATTTTGGCTCAATAACTATATCGGGAAACGCCCATTTTCGAAGATCCGTTTTATCGTCTGAAAAATAGAGCTGTGCTAAAGAGAATGGTTCATCACTGTCATTATAAAATTCAACCCAGTCAACATAATCACCATCCTCATCATAGAGCACGGATCGATTATTGATCATATATTCGGTGATCATCAAAGGGGAATCTATGTAAACCTTAAAATCCGGTGACCCTCGGCCATCCAGGCCATTTTTTTCATTAGGCGTTGGATGATTAAAATATTGCCAGGCACCTGCTTCATCCACCCCGTAAGAGATGTCACTATCCAGCGGTGGGAGTTCAATTGAAGACATCAGCGTACCTAGGGCAGATGTAAAGTAAAGTGTTTCGCCAAATTCAGCATTTAACTTAAAATTCAAATGCAAATTCCCAGAGTCGTCCACTTCGGTCAAGCCCGAAGCATAAACAATCTTATATTCCCCTGAGCCAATCTCAAAATCTGGAAATACCCACATCATGGGATCATCTATATTTGTAGATAGCCCCGCATCCTTGAGGTTAATGGCCTCGTCGCCCGAATTATTAAATTCTATCCAATCTGAACTTGAACCAAAACCATCCAAAATCGTCATGGAATTGGATGACATTACTTCCGTAATAATAACCTTTGACTGTTTTTGGAAATATAGATTCTGGCTTTTTATTTCCAATTGATTGAGTTCAATTTCAGCTGCGATTCTCTTTTCAAATTCAACCATAACAAACATGAATCCGGCAATTAAGCCAAATCCAATAATTACAATGAGGATCCTGGCAAAAGGAGGAATGGATTTATTCATTGTTGGTTCCTAAACAGCAAAATCTCCATCGTAACCAAGCAGCGCGACTGAATTCACGTGATCAAATCCTCCTATCTTGTTTACAAGACCATCGGTCTTTTTTCTGCTTCTGATCTCAACTGTCAGCTCATAATTTTCCCCATCAAAAACTTTGGATTTCAAGCGATACCTTTTGACTTCCTTTTCAATCAGCTCAAAAATCAAATCACTCGTATCTTCCGCCTGATACGAGATCACGCATAAATACGGTGTATTCACATCTGATATCTTGGATAAGACAAATAAAATGATTCCAATTACGAAAGAAGACATCAACGCTAACATCCAAAGACCTGCGCCGCTAGTGATGCCCGTGCTGACTGCCCAAAATAGATAAGCCACATCAATTGGATCTTTGATGGCTGTACGAAATCGGACAATTGACAACGCCCCGACCATGCCCAGGGACAATATGATATTACTCGAGATCGCCATGATAATTGATGAAGTAATCATAGATATAGCGATCAAGGTCACATTAAATGTCTTTGAATACATCACACCCTGATAACTGACACGGTAGATAAAAAAGATGAACAAGCCTAACGCAAATGAAAAAAGTAATGTATATGCAATTGCAGTCACGGATAAATCAGTCGTAAAAAAATCGGTGTTTTGAAAAAAATCGTTCCAAGTCATATTTCTTCCTTTTTATCTACATACCAACAACAAAACACTTTGCATATTTAGAGACAGATTGCCGTTGAAGGTTTTTTAATTGGATAAGATTTCGAATAACATCAGGGAGATATCCTGTGTATTTCACTTCGAGAATCATCTGATCGGGGGGGATCACTGAGATCCTATGCCCATTTGAGAACAAATCATCTTGAAAAATCCCTGCCTTAAGCAAAGTATCAAAACAAATTCGTACATCTCCATATTTATAGATATACGCTTCACGACAATATTCAACTACTACCCTTGAACGTAAGTTCTTCGTCCGATAATAAAGATAAAAATCTTTCGCAACACCATCATCTTTATGGCTCAAAAAACTCACATCGCCACGAACCAGTTGATCATATTCTTCCCTTGAGATTTGAAGGTGCGATTTATCGGTTAAATTTCCCCGTTTGATTTTTCTTTCAAGTTTAATGACATCAGATTGATAATTGTAAACACGAATCCTAAATTTCTTTCGATCTCTGATCCCGTTCGTCTTATCAAAAAATGCACTTTGATTATAGTCATCAAAATATAAACTTGAAATTATATATCCCCCAGCTGCATCACTAAAGGAATCCCGCTGACAGAAGTTGCGTAATTTATGTGCCATCAAAAATTTTTGATGCGCATTGATAATAAACTTTAATTCGTTTCTATACATAGCATATATTATTTTGTTAGTATATCATGTTGAAATTGGGCAGTGGGAGCCAGTATTGCTTCCGGAACTGGGGGATAACAACCCAAGAACTGTGTAGCCCAGATGGGGAGTGTTAAATTTAGTCGGAGTAAGTAAAAACCACTGACCCTGCAAACGGCCGGGAGACTAAAACAGATCAGTGATCCGTCACAGGATCATGGTTTTAATGAACGAATTGAGGTTTCATGCCAGTGGTTCAGCTTGGATGAAGTTGTTAAATAAGGGTTAACGATACGCAGAAGAGGACTAACGTTCTACATCATTCGTCTATCTGTAAATCCAGGAGGACCGGACCATCAATCAAGTTGAGGGAAATATCCCAAACATTTAATTCTAGATAATCATCCGAACAGTAGAAATCAAGTGTGGCGTGATGATAGATGGAACTACGAACCTGCGAGTAAGGATTGAGAGATAAATTGGGGAAACCATAAAGGTAGGCACCTCCCCCTCCTGAAACGATGTAATAGATACCATCCTTGATACTGCGTTCATAATGGTGATTATGCCCCGAGACAACCATATCCACGCTATTTGCTTCAAACAATGGGACCAGGTAATCAGCGATTGGAACTTCGTCCCCGAGATGACTGCCACTGGTATAAGGGGGGTGATGGAGAAGCACAATTTGCCATTTCGAATTGATATAACCAGATGACTGGAATTCCTCGACCAGCCATGAATACTGAGAGCCTCCAGGTGAGAAATTAAAATTGGAATCAAGGATGACAAACCTGGCGCATCCGTAGGTAAAGGCATACCATTGTTCGTTCCCCGGAGGAGAGAAGAAATCATAATACCACATCCGTTCCTCCCCTTTGTATTCATGATTTCCAATGACTGGATAGAGGGGAACATAGGCAATAAGATCAGCTGTGGGATGGAAAAATTCTTTGTCCCAATTCTTATAATTCATCCCCTCTTCGACAATATCTCCCATGTGTAGAAGGATATCGGGTTCGTTTTTAGCTATTGATTTAACAAC
>JAGHAU010000219.1 GCA_021161345.1 Anaerolineales bacterium
ATTAATATGTTTATTGATATTTCTTATATTTCCTCTTGACAAACTAAATATTTTTGATACACTATAAGCATTGTTCAGGAAAAAAATAGGAGATAGAGATGTTTCCGACAAATTTAGATGCTTTCAAAATTTATCAAAAAGAACTTCACCAACGGGCAGCACATCAGCACTTGGTGAGATCCCTGGAGCGCCCCTATCGCTGGGCAGACAAGGTTTACACAGCAGTCGGCCGGATGTTGATCATCGCAGGGCAGAACCTGATGAAGCACACACAGGCAGCTCACTAGGACTAGAAATAATACTTGATTTTCAATCCCGATGGGAGGGAAAAATGTATACAACAAATTTAGAAACTTTCAAAACCCAGGAAAAAGAACTTCATCATCAGGCAACACAGTATCGCCTGGCAAGAACCCTGGAACAGAAAAAATCACTGATCAGCAGGATCTACGAATCCCTGGGCCAGATGTTGGTCCTTTCCGGTCAGCAATTAATCAATCTTTCCCGGGCAGAAGCCCACTAAGATGGTCTTAACAGACAAGGAGTAAATCATGCATCCATTACCCTCACAATGTCCTATCTGCGGCGGAGAAGTTGTAGTGACCCGGATCAACTGCCGGGATTGCAATACCACCATTGATGGTCAATTCTCATCCAGGACATTTTCCCAGCTAACTGAAAAGCAAATGGATTTTGTTGAGACTTTCGTCCGGTTGGAAGGCAAGATCACCCATATGGAAAAAGAACTGGGGTATTCCTACCCAACCATCCGCAAGCTGCTTCATGACGTGATCAGGGCTCTTGGTTACGAACCGGGCGGGGACGAGATCTCCAAGCTTTCTGAGGAAAAACGCCAGAAGATCCTCAGCGACCTGGACGAAGGCGCGATAAGCTATGATGATGCGCTTAATCAGCTCAAAGATGAGGAGAAATAATAATGACGCAACACAGTATTCCCGTTGAAAACATCTCCAAGTTGGTGGTGGTCAGCGTGGGCGGCTCTCTATATCTAAGTGGCTGGAATCAAGATGAGATCCGCATCAAAGATCTCTCTGAAGAAGATCTGGTCGAAACCAAGAAGGATCGGGTCGAGATCCATTTTCCGGGTGACGGATTCATTCATATCCCTCACCACCTGGAAGTAGAGATCCGGACTGTGGGCAGCGATGCTGTGATCAAAAGATTTAACAACGGCTTGAAGATCTTGACGGTTGGAGGCGACCTGACAATAAACGATGTCAGCGCCGCTGCAGCCGGATCCGTTGGCGGTGACTTGATCGCCAGGCGGGTGCATGGTGATCTAAAAGTCGAGAACATCGGAGGGGATGCCCTGATCGACATCGTCACGGGCCAGATAAGCCTCCGGAATGTCGGCGGAGATATTGTCATAACAGATGTAGGCGGCGGCATCGAAGCCTCAGCTGGCGGAGAAGGCACAATTGATTTTCATCCAGTACCCTGGCAAGCCTATAAAATCGAAGTCGGCGGTAGCCTATCTGCCACACTGCCAGAGGAAAGCAATGCCGACCTGGTCATCAAAAGCGCTGCGAAAGATATCAGTCTGACCATTGGTGAATTAGATATCAAGTCCAGGGATAATGAACTATCCCAGCAGTTAGGAGAAGGTGGTCCAACTGTAATGTTGTCAGCAGGCGGCAAGATCTTCATCTCCGGAGATGATTTCAGCGTATTTACAGGCATCAAAATGAATATAAAGGATTTTGGGGATTTCGGCGCTGATTTTTCAGCCCAGGCCGCCGATCAGATCAAGATCAGCCTGGACGATCTGGAATTGGATCTTCGGGAATCACTATCCGGTCTCTCCGATACCCTGGAAGGGATCGGTATTTCAGAAGAGAATATGCGGAATATTGGTATTCAGATTGAAGAAAGCAGCAAAATGGCGGCAGAAAAAGCCGAGCTGGCCGCAATCAAAGCCCAGGCAAAGGTTGAAAAGAAAATTGCCAAAGCCCGCCGTAAAGCGCTAAAAGCTCAAGCCAAAGTGAAGGAATTTGATCTGGGAGATTTCCTGGAGACCCAGCAAGATAAACGGGCGGTAAATGAAACTGAGCGGCTATTGATCCTGGAAATGCTCCAGGAAAAGAAAATCTCCCTCGATGAAGCTGACCAATTGCTCAAGGCTCTGGAGGGAAAGAAATAATGACATCCGAAAGCGAGCGCTTAGAAATCCTGGAAATGATCCACAAGGGAACCATCAGCCCCGATGATGGGCTGAAGTTAATCGAAGCGATAGACGAAAGTGACGAAATTTCAGAACTGGAATATGCCACAGCCAAAGCCGAGCTGGAAGAAATTATTGAACCAGTTGCAACCAATGATTACGTCCAGGAAATCGATCAAGAGGACATCAGCAAGATCAAGGGCTGGTGGATCATTCCCTTCTCTATTGGGGTTACCATCACCGTCCTGGGCGGCGTCATGATGTACTGGGCCTGGGCTGCCCACGGCATTGGTTTTGGTTTTGTCGCAGCCTGGATTCCTTTTTTGATCGGCATTGGATTATTGGTCCTGGGCTGGAACAGCCGCACTGGACCCTGGATTCACATCAGAGTCAAACAAAAACCCGGGGAAAAACCAGAAAGGATCGCTATCAGTTTTCCGATCCCAAATCGTTTTTTTGCATGGAGTCTCAGGACTTTTAGTAGCTTTATCCCTAAAATGAACCTGTCTGGCGCGGACGAGATCCTTCTTGCCCTGGGAAATTATTCCCGGGGGGATGCGCCGTTGACCATAGATGTTGATGAAGGTGATAACGGCGAAAAAGTAAAGATATATATCGGTTAGGATAAATTCCTAAGAAGGAGCAGGAATATGGTTACCAGCGAAGAACGGATGAAAATCCTCAAAATGATCAGTGACGGGAAAATTACGGCGGAAGAAGGCTCAAAGTTGATCTCAACCCTTTCTCAGAGGAGTGAAAAAACCGGGAAAGCCACCAAACGCTCCCTCTCCAGTCAGATGCTGCGGGTCCGGGTTACTGATATGTCTACCGGAAAAACCAAAGTAAATGTCAACGTACCTATGAAGTTGGTAGATGCCGGGTTGAATATCGCAGCCCAGTTCACTCCCGAGATGGAAAACGCACAGATGATGGAAGCCGTAAAGGAAGCCCTGTCTGAGAATATGACCGGAAAGATCGTCGATGTGGTGGATGAAGAAGACCAGGAACATGTGGAGATATTTATTGAATAACCCCCCATTTTTGTCAGGTGGACCAAAGAAAAAAGCCCGGATATCCGGGCTTTTTTCTTTGGTAGAGAAGATCTTTTTATCTATTTTTCGGGCACATCTTCAACGTCAGCTGTGACAATATCCTCTGAGGCCGGGACGTATTCGGGAACAACGATCATCATGATGATATAAGCCCAGAACAATCCACTGACAGAGGCGAAGAAACCCAGCACAAATACCAGCCGGACAATTGTCGCGTCGATATCAAAGTAATCCGCGATACCGGCGCAAACACCGCCGACCATTCGGTCTTCTACTGAACGATAAAGTCTCTTATACTCATTAGCCATTTCTAATTCTCCTGATTATTAATCATTTTCATCTACCAGAATATACGGTAATTTCGAATTTAAGTTGTACCAGATAGGCGAATTCAGCCTTTCTACTTCAAACTGCTCATCTTTTGATATAATCAGAGGAATAAAACAGCAGAGGTAATATGGACATATACGATCAGGAAGCCCCATCAGTAAACATTAGCGACCGTTTGCGCCAGCTCCGGGAAGAACGAGAACTTTCCATCCGAGGCCTGGGCCGCCTCAGCGGATTATCTGCAAACGCGCTCAGCGTCATTGAAAGAGGCCTGTCTTCACCATCTGTGAGCACGCTGTATAAGATTGCCACAGCATTAGAAATACCTGTAACTGCCTTTTTTGAAGAAACTCCACCCAAACAGGACGTTGTGATCGTCAAAGCATCTGAACGCAACCGAATCCCTCTTTACCGGGGTTTGTGGGAAGGGCTGGGCGGCTCCCAATATGAGGGTTCTGTCGAACCATTTATGATCACGCTGGAAGCCGGCAGCAGCAGCGGGCGGTTTCCAATGTCCCATTCCGGCCATGAGTTTGTCTTTTGCCTGCGGGGTGAATTTACCTACGAGGTTGGCGAAGATACCTACTCTCTTGAAGCCGGCGATGCCCTGCTATTCTCGGCCAACCTGGAGCACAAATGGCATAATCCCGGCAAAACAGTTGCCAACGCCTTGATTATGTTGTGCGGGTTCAGACCCGGTGAAAGCCCCAGCAAATACCACCTGGCATCAGGAAAAACAGAGGAAGAGTAAAACCATTCCCCCAAAATAAAAAAAGCCTTGTAAAAAAGTTACAAGGCTTTTTCGTTTTAAATCTCTGGATCTATTTCTTACACAAAAACTATCTGAGCGCCTTCTGTCAGGTCCATAAATTCCATGGCGCCAAGCACAATTGCCCCATCTACCAGGTCAGCCTCTGTTAATTTCATCATATCCATGGACATTTTGCAGCCATAGACATTAGCTCCGGCATCAATCAGCTGCTCGATGAACTCGGGAACTCGTGGAAATCCCAGTTTCTTAATCTCTCCCCGCATCATCCAGGATGCGGCCGCGCTCATTCCGGGCAGTGCGCCCAGGAGTGTTGGGATATGGAACCAGGGATGCATATTGGGGTTGCCCACGGTGGCAACATTCAGGTTCTTCATTTTTTTCTTGGTGATCATATCCAAACCCCAGAAGGTGAAGAACATTTCCACATCAATGCCGCTCATTCGGGCAGCATTGGCAAGGATCAGCGGCGGATAGGCCATGTCAAGCGATCCTTTGGAGGCTATCAGAGCTAACTTCCGGTTGCCGTTTGTACCTGAACTCTTGTGTAAAGCGCGTGATGGTTTAGCCATTAATATCTCCTTTATCTAAATGCAGCCTGTGGGCTTTTTCAAACCAGCAATATTGGCAGCAAGCTTCGCCGGACCGTCCGGGAAGAGCTGATAGATCTCTTTCATGTCTACATCAGTTTGTTTGGTGATGCGGCGGAGTGTTGGAGGTTCGCCGCTTTCCTCAAAATCTGTCCGGGCAAAATCAATCACATGCCAATGGCGGTCAGTCAGTTCTACTTCCAGCGCCTCAGCAATCGCTTCACCAATTTCTTTGGTCCAATCTGAAGCTTTAACCATAAATCCTTCAGCATCAAACTCTACGTTATCAAGAATATCCTGGGTCATAATTAATCTCCTTTAAACAGCTTGTGAATTATTTTCCCGGGTGTCTTCACCCAGGGCGTGTAGCATCTTTACAAGACGGGCAAACGCCCTTCTAGTTTCCGGCTGGTTGGCGTCCTTCGCCAAGGACACAAGCGAAGGCGTAGAAGTTCCTTCGTTTTCCTCGGCGTGAAAAGCTTTTAACATCCTGTTCAAATCTGAGAGAGTATTTTCCCTGGTAAGGGTATTAAAGATATCTCCAGCTTCGGTAAATACTCCGGTCTGTTCCAGCTTGTCCAGGGCTTCAACTGTGGATGAAAATACCTGTTTGCCAAGAATTTCTACTTCGTCCGCTATGCCCATCAGCGACTCAAACCGGTCCATCATTGACATGATCAAATGTGTATTTCTCAAGACTCTCTTTAACAGGAATAGCAAATCCTCAAGTTCAAAATCGGTCCCGATCTCTTCCAACTCATTGATGGTGAGATGGATCAGCTGATTTCCGATAGGGATCAGATCGGCTTTCAACTCATCAAATTCCCTGGCCCTCCGCTGCTGAATCTCAGCCTGCTCGGTCAAGAAGGCCATCTGTAAGGTTATTTGGTCAACTTTCTCGTTTATCAAAGCTAGGTCTTTATCCATGGGTCACTCTCATTGCCATTTTCCGGCCATGGTCATCTGGGATTCAAAAGGCATATCACCACCTTTAAGGAGCACATTCCAATACACCCAGCGGAACATCATCTTTCCCCAGTGATTAGCCGGCGACTCCTTCAGAAGAGAAAATGGCCCCAGTCCAGGGAGCGGATATTTTCCAGGAAGCGGCTCCACATCGTAGTTAAAATCAATCAGGATACCCTGATCAAAGCCGGATTCGATAAAACAGTTGGCATGACCGTCAAATTCAGCCAGGGGTTCCAATCCTTCCATATGGCGCAGCATGTTATCCAGCAGCACATCCAACATAAAATGAGCCACGGAGCCTGCTTTTGAGGTCGGCGTATTGCCGGCATCACCGATCACCCAGATATTTTCATATTTGTTTGACTGGAGGGTGTGTTTATCGATCGGCACATAATTCAGATCGTCGCCCAGTCCGGAACGGGCAATCACTTCAGCGCCCATATTGGTGGGAACAGTCACCAGGAGATCGTAGGGAATTTCCCGATCATCCCAGGATTTTATGGCCTGTTTTTTATTATCGACCTGGCCTATATTGAAGTTGGTTTCAAGGTTGATGCCCTTTTTTTCCAGCATGCTGCCAAGGATACTGGCAGCGCGTGGTTTGGTAAAAGCGCCGTCCAGGGGAGTTGCATAAACAATCTCAACCTTGTCCCGGATTCCTTTCTGATGGAAATACCAGTCCGCCAGGAATAGGAATTCCAGGGGGGCAACCGGACATTTAATGGGCATCTCAGCCACATTAACTACCATCCTTCCGCCCTTCCAGTATTTAAGGAATCCCGCCAGATCTGCTGCACCGTCCGGTGTGTAGAAATCAAAGATATTTTTACGCCATCCGCCGCCATCCATCAAACCATCGGTTTCAGAAGGTTGGATATGGGTGCCGGTAGCTATCACCAGGTAATCATAAGAAAGGGTCTGCTTATCTTTTGACAGCACTACCCTGTTCTTTTCTGGTTCGATCATTTCAATATCTGAAAGGATCAAATTTATACCGCGGGGTATAAAATCCCGTTTTGGTTTTTCAATATCGCGGGGAGAATATATGCCAAATGGGATGAATAATAATCCCGGCTGATAATAATGGGTTTCATCACGATCGACGATCACGATCTCCCATTCTCTTTCGTCTAACTCATGAACCAGCTTATTGGCGACCATCGTGCCGCCAGTGCCAGCACCCAGAATAACCACTCTTTTCATTTTTAAAACTCCCTAATTTACCTGTAATCAACCAATATTATGTCCAATCTTCCCCACCAATAGGGTTAGTGAAGAATGTAACAAGGGTTATGTTACCATGTTACGCTTATTTAAAGAAGTACACCTGTGATATCTTACAGATCTTTAATGTAATATTCTCCCTAAGAAATCAAACATAAGTCTGAAAATCTCCCTTGGCTCATAAATAGGCAGGACGGCGGGACGTATTTTCTGTATAATGTAAGAAAAACAGGCTCAACCAGGATGGTCGCTATGAAACTCAATGTCAAAGCTTTTGCACTGGCGGGGGGGATAGTCTGGGGGCTTAACTGGTTTGGCTTGACCTGGTGGATGATGCTCACAAAAGGCATCACCCATGAGAAGATCGCTTTCATAAGCGATTCCTACGTTGGTTTCACTGTCAGCCCGCTGGGCAGCCTGATAGCATTAGCATACGGTTTCGTTGACGGACTTATCATCGGCTTAATGGTCGCCTGGGTCTACAATAAGATCGCTCCTCGCCTCAGATCCAAAGATTAGTACCTTCAACAACAATACAAATAAAGCCGGGCTTTCAAAAGCCCGGCTTTTTGTATCAGTAAACTGCTTTTTCAGGGCCTGGTTTTTAACCCAAAGACCAGCATCACAAGCCCAGTCAGGAAAGGCGTTGAACAAAGAGATCTAATTGATCTAGCGGCAGAAACACCGCCATCTGCACTCGCTCCCGAATTACTCTCTGGCACTGATAATCGTGACGGCAAACTGCTGATCCCCTGCTCTTCAGAAACGACCTGATAGGCTTCGCCATCTACCACGAAGATCACCCGCTTTCCCAGGGCGAAGTATTTTCCCCACTCCGGCCTTGTGGTCAGCAGCTGGTAATAGACGTCAGATCTAAATCCAATATCAGTCACTGTCATCGCAGCCGCATCGTACAGACTGTCAATCCAGATCTCTCCCTGCAGGAAGAAGGTCTTATCTCCCACATACTTCAACTTTGGCTGCTGGACCTCGCCGCTATACAGATCTACCGTCATCCCTGCCTGGGGCACAGATTCTGCAGAGCGCAAATTAGATTCCGCATCTGCCTTATCCACAGCTTCTGCCCCAACCGCCGGGCCGGAATATTCTTGGACCAGTTCGTGAGCTTCCTCTTCCCAACCATCACCACTAAATAGATCATCTTCTTC
>JAGHAU010000226.1 GCA_021161345.1 Anaerolineales bacterium
CATAGACCACAGCCGGGTTGTTTGGTGCGGAAACAACTTTACTCATAATCGCCCCTGTATACCCGGAACTAACACTTTCCCATGATAATCCGCCATCATCACTGAGAAAATTACCCCCTCCATAGTTATTAAC
The DNA here is from genome assembly GCA_021161345.1 of Anaerolineales bacterium. GTDB lineage: Bacteria > Chloroflexota > Anaerolineae > Anaerolineales > UBA11858 > B10-G9. The sequence continues at coordinate 134 of JAGHAU010000226.1, forward strand.
ATAGATTCTCATTGCATTGTCAGGGTCACACTGCATGTCAATTGGAAAACCAGCAACAACATTAGCCGGTCCCCAGTATTCATCAAGCCTACCCTGAGTTCCACTAGTCAATTGCCAGGTCGATCCTCCATCATCACTCCTGTAGAAAGAACTGGTCGCTCCCGCGTATACGACATTGGAATCAGATTCACAAATCTCAACCGCGCTGGCATTTGGAAGTGCCAATACTCGGCTCCAGGAATCCCCCCCATCGTTGGTCCGATATATACCTCCAATTTGTTTATTTAGCGCCGTGAGATAGGCATCGTTGCCGCTGGCAGCGAAAAGAATACTTGAATCTCCAGGGTGCATGGCAAGGCTTCCAATATATAATTCATCCTCTAAAAAACCGTTCTCTGGTCCCAGAATTTCCCAGGAGGCTCCTCCGTTAGTCGATCTGACAACACCAACCCCTCCTGGTTCAAGGGTTTGGGGGTTGCTGTTCGCTGCTTCCCGATCAAATATCCCGGTTGAAATATATAACCTGTTATGGTCTTCTGGATCAATCAGCACGTAACGTGCGAGATGATCTCCAACCCAAATCTGGGACCAGTTCAGCCCCCGGTCAGTAGATTTATAAACTACTCCTTTCGTCAGGTCGAATAAGATACCGGTAATTTCCTCATTATTCCATTCCCAACTGGAAACTTCTCCAGCCAGATAAACTGTATCCGAATTCCCGGGTTCGACTGAAAAACCACGAATTGTTAATGCTCGTTCCTGGATTCCATTACTCATGGATATCCAGGTGTTTCCAGCATCATCACTTCGAAAAACACCGCCGCCAAACTGTGTTCCAACCCAAATTGTGTCGGGGTTATTCTGATCTACAGTCAGACTGAACACAGGTATTCCGTCTCCCGAAGGGCCTACCCGGGCAGTAATTCCTGAATTAATCGGGGCCCAGTTTTTACCTCCATCAGTACTTTTGAAAGCACCCGCAAAGGCATCTGTCACATACATGATTTCTTTATCCCTGGGATCCATTCGGATGTCATACCCCAATCCTCCGCTCGGCCCACCTGTATACACCCAGGGCAAAGCAGGCAGATCACCAAACTCAGCAATGACAAAATCTGTTTGCAATGATTCCTCATCATTATCTTCTTGTTTTAAATCTTCGTCAGGGATATTTAAGCTGATCTCTGCCACTTGGATTTCAGCCCCCGGGAATGTTTCAATGGACAAACCTCCCAAATTGAAGGAGTCGATGTTAGATACTGCCAAGAGTGGTTCTCCCTGATTTATACCCACAGTGATATTTTCATCAAGAGCAAAAATTGTCAACTCAAACCACTCCCCAATCCCGATTTCGGGTAATTCCGAACTCTCTAGATGCTGCACTTCTCCATTAATTTCCCTCTGCAGAGTAATTGATTCCATTCCCATTAACAGGTGAAACCCGTCGCTGCCTGCAGCCCGGAAACTAATCACAAAATCTCCCGGGGTCATGTGTCTTACCAATACTGACAATTCTAGATTATTCCACTCGCCCGGTCGACGAACATAATTTTCAGCCCCGATAATTAGCATTCCATCAACGACCTCTGCTCCAGGTGTTTTATTCCATCCAGGCATTTCGGGGTCATCAAAGGGTTCAAAAAATCCTCCTTGTTGGGCTTGAGCTGGATTTATTTGGATACCAAGGGACAATATCAGAAAAGCCAGAATAAAAAATGATCCGAGAATTACGCTGCGTTTCATAATCATACTCCTTGTTTTCATCTCTATTCCAGGATAATATTTTCTTCAGCCATCATGATATCGGGCATATCCCAACCTTTCTGTTCCATTAAATCAATAAATGCCCGCCTAAATATTAACTTGACGTTTATCTTATACTTCCCCTCATCAGGCACGATAAACATATATTCCGTTGTGTCTGAATCAAATGCAGCGATTCGATTATCGCTGACTATCCGGGTTGGATTCCAGTAACTACCGGATGGTGTAATTTCCGTCCAATATTCCTGTAATACTTTCGCATAGATCATTCCAGGTTGCCCTCCGTACCTCCCATCTTCCAAATCCCCTATACCTCCCCAGTCAGGAATCACCGCACCTTTAATTAATTCAAGTGGTACACCCTCTTCTGATTCAGCTGTAATCACCAGAATCATATGGCGGAGTGGATTGTCAGTAGGGACGTGGTGCCCGGTTTGGTCATTGGTGATGGTAACTTTAAGGTTTGCTTCTCCCCTTTCTTCTCGAGTCTCAACTAACATCGAGACTGAATTCCTCAATAACTCTTCATTTGAAGCACCGGGCATGAGATGACTGAAGATCGTCTCCGGACCTCGATCCAAACCTCCCTCAGCAATCAAAGCAAAATGATCGGTCAAGCCTGTCGGCATGTGGCAGTCCTGGCAAGTTTTGCCCGAGACTGGATCACTGTAGGGGCTCTCAAGCCATTCTCCAAAAGAGTTATATATGGGTGTGTCCCAAAACACCGCCGTATGGCATGGGGCACAAAATTCGCTTTGGTTTTGCAAAGGGGAGAATGTATCCTCGCCAGGAGCCACATCGTCGAGGGGGCCCATGAACAACTGGTGTTCCCCACCAGGTCTTCGGAATTGATAAGAAAGCACACCTGGCATATTCGGCGAGGGAAGCCCATCTGGGTTTAAGTTTACAGCCCAAATTTTATGGCAGAAATCACAGGAAATCCCTTCAGTCCCTTCTGCCAACGATGAAGGATCTGTCCCGTAGGGAGCAGAGATAGCCTGCATGGGTGCATGACAGGCGCTGCAGTTGCCCGCAGTATCTGGAAAATCAATTTTATAACCCGGACCAAAGTAAGGCTGAGACAGATCTGGAGGCAGGGGGAATGAACCGTAATCATTGTTGTAACCCTTTCTCGTTGGGGGACTCTGATTGCCGTGAATATCCGTTCCCTGGTACATGGTCAAGAATCTCACATTTCGAGTTGATTGAGAATGGGCATCCAGCATCCATTCATCAAAAGGCAGGTGAGATAGCGGATCATCTTCCCGGGAATGACAGTTCTGGCAGTTATTTTGTTTCCCTTCAGTGGAAAACGCGCTCAGCCATTCATATCCCTGGTAATCGGTATCTATATGCTCTTTTAACTCCAGTACAATTTCAGTTTCGCCTGGAAGATAGGTTTCTTCTCCACCTGCAATGTAATACCCGCTGGACCAGGCTGTAAGCTTACTTGGTTTTTTAGGGGACAATCCAGAAAATGCAAAGTTTCCATCTTTGTCAGTAATTGTAGAAATTTCGCTTGCCTGGATACGGACAACTGCCCCTTCTACTGGCCCATTTTTGTCTCTCACTGATCCTGTTAATATATCCGGTTGATTCAAGCAAGCTGAAATGAGTAAGAGAAACAGTGAAGGAAGGACGAATCGGTTTTTGCGCAATGATATTCTCCGTTTCGCTTAACGACCGGGGAGTTAAAAACTGATAAAAAACAAGAGCACTAAACTGGGGGATTCTCAACTAAAAAAATCGAGTTTTCTTAGACCAAAACAGAGCATTCCTCTTTCGGAATTGGTCCAACGACGATCTGATAAAAGCACCTACTCAAGTCCACATTAAAACATAAGGGGACGCCAGGAGCCAGCGTCCCTGGATGATTATTCTACACCTGGTGCTGCACCGGGGCTGCCCTGCATGGATTGGAGGGCGAGATAGGACTCTCCGAATTTTTCGATCTTTTGTACTTCATCATCATACTGGGAATAATGGCGTTCTTCGTCCGCCACCAATCCTTCAAATACCTGCCGGGAACCGGCATCATTGCCCGCCGAGCACTCATTGGCCCAGACGTTGTAATCCTTCACGCTATTTGCTTCCATCTGGCGGGCTTGCTCAAGCATCTTCTTAACATCTTGTTCTTTTTTTACTTCCTCGGCAGCTACCATTTCCACATCTCCATTAAGAAAGATGATCCTCTCAGCACATCTTTCAATATGGCCCATTTCCTCGATGGCTGTTCGGATGAACAGCCCGGCCAGTAGATCATAACCCTGGTCCTCACAATGGAAATGGAAGTACATGTACTGGTGTACTGCGTACAATTCATCGGCAACTGCTTTATTCAGCAGTTCAATACTCTTTTTATACATTTGTAGCTCCTTTTACTTTGAGATTTACTGAAATTATAACTCACAAGTATTTACACTATTATTCAATCAACAGCTCAGGTTGGTCCAGGAGCCGCTGGAATTCCTCGTAGAACAGACCGGCGTGTAATCCATCCATTAAGGCATGATGGCCCTGAACCGACAAAGGCATGACCGTCTTCTGGCCTTCTTCCCTGAACTTACCCCAGGCAAAACGAGGGACAGAATCGGCCGGGGAGAGTTTGACCGGGTGCATAAAACCAGTAAATGAAACCCAGGGGATTGAGGTCATGAACAGCATTGCGTCATCCTGGATCTTTTCTTTCAGAGAAGGTACCACTTTCACCTTAACTATTTCCTCTTGGGCTTTTTTCGTAAAACTCAAGAAGTCTTTTTCATATATCACTGTACAGAAGGTGAACAGATCATCTTTCCCAAGTACTGTCGCCGAAGGATGAACAACCTCATGTTCAACAGGATCCCCATCCCGTACTCGCTGTCGGAACTCCGGGATACCGTTGGCCACCCGGGCTACCAGGTACATAATAGCAGCGGTGAAGGAAATCTCATTTTCTTTAACCATCGGTAAAAAGCGCGTGATATCCATATCGGCGCAGATGCTGAAATAGGGATATTCAAAATTCTTGAAAAACAGGTAGTGATCCCGGCGGGGCCATCCATCCAGATTGATTGTTTTCACAGAGTACCTCCTGGGTCTACCTAATCTTAACCGCCCTTGGATAGTTTTGGGAAGGGAAAAAGAAAAACCGCCCCCGGGCTTGGCGGCCAGCAGAGGCGGATTGACACTCTATAAAAATCCTAAGTCTATTTTAAAGCTTCAATGGTCGCCGAGAGGACATACTCTTCAATTGGGATCCCGGGAGTCCATTTGTTGATGAATTCCCGGCTCTCCTCTTTGGGAATGATCTTGATTTCCTTGAAACCCGCTTCGTTCAGGATTTGATCCAGTTCATCAACCTGCAGAGCGCCTGCCACACAGGATGAATACAGATCCGGGTTATCTTTGATCTCGGGAGGCATTTCTCCAGAGGAGACCATGTCTGAGATGGCCAGTCGACCGCCGGGTTTTAAAACCCTATAAGCCTCTTTATAAACAGCGGTTTTATTGGGAGAGAGGTTTATGACACAATTAGAAAGGATCACATCAATGCTGTCGTCGTCCACGGGCATGTCTTCGATCTCTCCTAGCCTGAACTCTACATTTTCAAATGCACCTTTTGCAGCGTTTTCCTGAGCTCGCTTGATCATGTCTGGAGTCATGTCGATCCCGATCACCTTTCCGCTTTCTCCAACCGGTCTGGCAGCCAAAAAACTGTCAAAGCCAGCTCCGCTTCCCAGATCCAAAACCACTTCTCCTGGTCGAAGAGCGGCAATAGCCTGTGGATTTCCGCACCCAAGACCCATCACTGCATCCGCCGGGACACTGCCAATTTCCTCCGCAGAATAACCCATCATTGTAGATTGGCTTTGGGGTTGGATCAGGTCAAACGGATCAATAACATCACCACAGCAAGAACCTCCCCCAGCCTCATTCGCGCTGCTTCTGGCGATCTCACCATAACGTTCCTTCACAGAATCTTTTATCAACTTCTCATCGGAACTGCTCATTCTATTCTCCATTTATCTAAACTTGGGACTGTCTAGAATTTTTTCTGATAAACATGGCAGTAGGGCTGCTGGTTTTTCTTCACATAATAATCTTGATGATAGTCTTCTGCCTTCCAGAACGTCTCCACCGGCAGCAGCTTGGTCACCACATCATAACCATTCTCTTTGAGCTGGTCAACCAAAGCCGTGGTGGTGTCCTTTTCTTCCTCTGAATTGAAAAATACCGCAGACAAATACTGCGGCCCGATATCCGGCCCCTGGCCATTTGCCTGGGTGGGATCATGGATCTCAAAGAAGAACTTGGTTAATTCTTCAAAACTTGCCTGCTCTGGATCATAAGTTATCTCAACCACTTCGAGGTGACCGGTCATGCCTGTACAGACTTCTTGATAAGTAGGGTTGTTCACCGGGCCGCCCATATATCCAGAAACGGCACTCAGCACACCTGATTTGCTTTGGAAGAGATGTTCAACACCCCAAAAACACCCTCCAGCGTAATACGCTTTTACTTCAGTCATCGGTTATTTCTCCGGTTTAAACACTAGTGAGATTGAATTTACACAATGCCTGGTTTTCCTGGGAGTTAATCCCTCCCCAATAAAAACATGGCCCAGGTGTCCTCCGCAGTTGGCACAGATGATCTCTGTTCTCCTGCCATCCGCGTCCAAATGTTTGGAAACAGCGCCCTCTACTTCGTCGTCAAAACTTGGCCAGCCGCAGCCAGATTTGAATTTATCAACAGATTGATATAACAGCGTGTCACACTGCCGGCAGTGATAGTTGCCAACTTGATAGAAGTTATCGTATTCACCGGTAAAAGGTCGTTCTGTGCCTTTCTCGAGAATAACTCTCTTTTCTTCTTTATTCAGGGATCTGAATTTTTCGTCCATCATAAAACCTCTCAACTAATAATCAATTAGTTTGTTGAATATCAATATCAGATTATATCCGCTAAACGCTTGCAAATACAACTCAAATATACTTACGGGAAGCAAGGTTCAACCTTCATCTATTTAGATTCTGGTGGATCCAATTTCCTTACCCGGATTAGCCGGGCTGCCCTTTTCTTCTTTTCGCCTTTCCATCAATACCACATCCCGCCATTCTCCGGCCATGGGGCCATAGGTCATTTTGCCGATCTTTCGTCTTTCTCCAACAACCCTGAACCCGAAGGCCTTGTGTAGATTTATACTGGGTAGATTCTCGGGGAAGACCCCCGTTTGCAGAGTCCAGAAACCCGCTATTTCGGATTGCTTGATGATCTCTTCCATCAGTTCTTTTCCGATTCCTTCCCCTTGAGAATCGGGATCAACATAAAGGCTGAGTTCTCCAACACCTTGATATACCTGGCGGGAGGAAACCCTGGAAACCACCGCCCATCCCAGGACACTCCCTTCCGCCAGGTAGACCAGGGAAAGGTTGTTTAGGAATTTTTCCAGCCAGGCTCGCCAGGTATCAGGCGGGAAATCCTCAAAGGTTGCTTGACCGGTATCAATACCAGCTTGGTAGATCCTCTTTACCTCTATCCAATGCTCTTCTTTCATCGGTGAAATTTTCATATAAATATCGCTTAGCCAACCTTATCCAACGAGCAGCCAGCTGACCAGGTAGGCAATAATCAAATTGACCCCTACTGCCAGATAATAATAAAGGCCAATCCTTTCATACAGCTGTTGGCCGTCAACTTCAGTAACAATAAAGTCCAGCCAGCTTTTTGTGAATCTTTCTGTCTTCTTTCGGTATACAAGGTGGACAATCAGGCTTAATCCAAAAAAAGTGCCTGCACACGCCAGTGTCTTTTGGGTGCCAAACATGAAATATCCTGATCCCACTGCGGCCATCAACAGGACAGCCTTGAGAATTTTATACCATCCAGGCTGCAAAGTATGGCCCTGGATGGACTTGGCATCATAAACGATCTCTTTCGATATCTTTTTCATTCGAGTGTCAATTCCAAATTTTACTCATCTTATCCAGGGCAGCAAAGCCCCTGTACGAGCCTGGTAGCACTCGTACTCCTCACCGAAGGCATCCAGGAGCTGTTTTCCTCAACCGGGATCACCAATAACAAATAAGAATCTAGAACCTTATGTTATTCACTCCTGTACAGGCTCATAGTTAGTGTATACTGAAATATAGAATTGTTCTTTACTTACTTGGGAGAAGATCTGGTGATAAAACGAAAAAGAAGTCTCCTCTGGATAATCTTGATAGTTTTTACATCAATAGGATTATTTGGTTTCAGCAATTCTCCCGATCCCATTCTCCAGGACGAAAACCCAAATGATGCTGGCTGGATAGAAGTCACCATCTTCGCGGAAGCTCATATGTATGATGGAAGCAATGCGGGGTATGTTGTCTGGTATCCAACACAGGCGTTGTTACCCATCACTCATGAAGGCACAAGTGGACATTGGCGCGTCCATGCGGACGATGCATATACAGTTATGAAAACAGAGGGGACTTGGGGGGGGGGAATAGGCACCTGGGATATCATCCAGCCAGTTATGTGGGTAGTTAACGGCATCCTGTATCCAGATTGTTCTGTTGAATTCTTTCTAGATGTGGTCACTTACCCCGGAGTGGGAATTAGCTGCGCTCCCTTTGTTGGTTGTATTGCAGACATTGTGCCGGCCGAAACCTTTCGTGGCCCTATCCTTACTGTGCCATATGGAGAAACTATGGCGGAGGCCTCCTGGAATGAGATAGCCAATACAACCGGGGAATTCGTAATATTTATCGAAAACATGACTGCCGGGGAAGCCTGTAGCGTAGCGCATTATCTCCCCTGAGAGAAGGAAATCTATCCTCTCTTACCTACCGCGTACGATCACAAAACTTTCAAGCTTAGTGAGATCCAAAGACTGATCTGGGACAATCCCCAGGCTGTAGGGGATGGTGAATCCTGTTGGGAACTCACCAATCTCGAGTTTATGAGTTAATCCAACCAGTTTTCCAGTAGCTGTTTCCCTTAATCCAACCACAACCAGCACCATGGTCAGATCCTGATCGCTGTTGTTAACTACCTCACCCGCGAGAGTCCATCTAAATTCTTCTGGAGTGTCCAATTGCCCCTGTGTGCTCAGCTCAAGGGAGGGAGTATCTACACTGCGAGAACGGGAAAGATCCACTTGAGCGGACCAATCCACAACCACATCCAATGGTGCCAACAAGACAATTTCATAGGGGGAGGATTCGCCGGGACGCAGGGAATTCATGGGAAGACTGGCACTGGAAACACCCACAATTTCACCCGCCTGATTAAAAAATGTGCCCAGCAGGTTTAGGTCCAGGATTTTCTCTCCCGTATTTTGGAGATCACCTAATAGATGGAATCCACCTGCGGCATCAGTATATATATGGACTAGTTCAAGAAATTCAACAGAAAATGTTTCAGCTGGAATTGCGGCTTCACTGGAAATATAAATTTCATAATGGTCTAGTGCTGGATCTGGTGATTGTCCGTAAATAATAAAGCTGATCGGACTGGACTCTCCTGCGTCGAGATAACGGGCGCACACCTCGCAGGAAGCCGTGAAAATCATACCCCCATCTTCCGAAAACAGGACTGCCTCAACGGAATGGATGACAGCTGGCTGATCTGCGTTGTTATATACTTCACCGACCAGGGTAACAATTCCGTTGTCTGCAGTGGAGAGCTTGAATGGGCTAATCTCCAGTTGAAGGGATTCCTTCTCCACCTTTTTCAGGCTAACAACATTAATTTCAAATTGATTAACGGTTGTCACAGACAAGGGGAATTTAATTGAAACAGGCTGAATTTCGTCGGGCGTCAATCCATAAGGAAGAACATAGATCGTTTCACTATGAACGGCCGTTCCTTCGCTATCAAGGACCACAAACTCAAGTTCGGCCTGGCCAACACCGTAATCCGCGCTGTTGGTTAACAGGGCATGGATATGCCAGATCCCAAACACATCCTGGCTGGTGCTGGATGAGACTATCTCTATCTCGTCCCCTTTGGCTGCGGCCGCGTCCTGGGATCCAACTTCCCCGGGTGAAGTATCAGCATTGCCGTCAGGTTTTGAGGATTTATAGGCAAATAAAGTTAGGGAAAGGGTCACAACCAGGATCAAAAGCAGGGCGCGGGATATCCTCTTCATTGGATCACCTCATTGGATAGATCAGCTCTATTACCATTGTATATGATTTTGGATATTATCTGTCCTAATCTTCCTTGTTTGATCATTCAATTAAAAAAGGATCCCAACAGATCAATAAATGATTGGTCGATCACTGATCTTTTCTTTTCCTCTTTTTTCTCTTGCTCTTTTTCTACCGGTTTTTTTCTTGGCAATCCCCGGTCTCTACCAGGAGCGTTAACCACCTTTGTGATTTCTCCGAAATCCAGCCAAATTAGGTCGCACTGATGACAGGTGTCAATGACGATATTCCCGGGGCCGTTGTATTGAAAGGTCTCCATTTTTTGACTGCAAACCGAACAAAAGGTAACCCGGCCCAATTCAAAAGGATCGAATTTACCCAGTGGCTCGGGAGGCTCCTTGGTCCTTGACCTGTGGAAATCGATCGATTCTCGAAATGTGGTCCGATTAAAAAGCAATCCCTCGCACTTTGGACATTGGTAGCCCTGGAAAAAGTCATCAAAGGTTATCAAATTCAAGACCACTTTGCACTGAGGGCATTTGATGCCTTGCGGGTTTTCCCCCAACACCCTTAATCCTTCCATGTTCTTGTCTGGAAAATGGTAGCTCTGGCAGTGTTCGCAGTAATAATAATCCCGATCCCCGTATGGGTCATGGGAGCGCCGCAATGTGTACAATTCATAAGCCTTTACCTTTCCCAAAGGAGTAACGGCATACGACCCTGGCTTATCATATATGGGTCAAGAAC
>JAGHAU010000260.1 GCA_021161345.1 Anaerolineales bacterium
AATAAGAAGGATCTTAAGGTGTTGATCGCTTCCGGTTTTCTGCTCTGGATTGGCGGAAATGGACTGGTTGTCTTGGCTGAGCAGCGGATCGATTCTGGAATTGCAGCCCTGGTTGTAGCCAGCACACCCATTTGGGTGGCATTATTCGAGTCCATCCTCGATAAAAGAATGCCTTCCTTATTGTTGATAGGTTCGCTGATAGTAGGTTTTGGCGGGATTATTGTGCTCAGTCTGCCGTTATTGACATCGGGGGTCCGCGCCGATATTTTATCCATCATGGCAGTGATGTTAGCCAGTTTTAGCTGGTCCTCGGGACTGGTCCTCCAAACCCGCCAGCCGGTCAGTCTGAGCAGAGGAGTCAGTTCGGCATATCAGCAGCTGTTTGGGGGATTATTTTTTGCCTTGATCGCCTTGCTGGTCCGGGAACCACTGCCCACACCTACAACAGAAGCCTGGCTGGCCTGGGGCTACCTGGTTCTTTTCGGCTCGATCTTCTCTTTCACAGCATTTGTAAGCGCTCTGCAGCAGCTGCCTACCAGTCTTGTCACAACATATGCTTATGTTAATCCGGTTATCGCTGTACTTCTGGGCTGGTTGATATTAAGAGAGCCAATTACTCCCTGGACCATTTTTGGAGGACTTTTTGTAATGATCGGGGTAACAGGGATCTTCTGGGTCAATAACAAAAAAGCCCACCTGGACCAGGGGAGTAATGGTGAACAAAAACAGGGAGAAGGATAATTCTGTTACGGTATAATCTACAATCATCTCACTTGGATAAACAAGTTCTGGAGTTCCAATGCGCGCAGTCGATATCATTATTAAAAAACGAAACAGACAGGAATTAAGCAAAGAAGAGATCGTTTTCTTCGTACAGGGCTTCACGGATGGATCAATTCCTGACTATCAGGCTTCGTCCTGGGCGATGGCAGTCCTCTTAAATGGCATGACACCCCAGGAAACTACAGATCTGACCATGGCCATGGTCAATTCAGGAGATATACTGGATCTGTCTTCAGCTGTCCCTCTGGCAGTGGATAAACATTCCAGCGGTGGAGTAGGGGACAAAACAACCCTGGTAGTGGAGCCGCTGGTTGCGGCCTGCGGATTGCCGGTTGGAAAGATGTCCGGTAGGGGATTGGGTTTTACCGGCGGTACGCTTGACAAGATGGAATCTATTCCGGGTTTCCGGGTTAACCTGACCCAGGATGAGTTTTTATCTCAACTAAAAGATATCGGTTTGGTGTTGACTGGTCAAACTGCTGTCCTGGCACCAGCTGACGGAAAGTTCTATGCTCTGCGCGATGTTTCAGGGACAGTGGATTCTATCCCATAGATTGCTTCTTCGATCATGAGTAAAAAGATCGCCGCCGGAGCGCAGGCGATAGTTCTGGATGTCAAGATCGGTCTGGGGGCGTTTATGGCCAACCAGGAAGAAGCCAAACACCTGGCCAGGTTTATGGTAGATATCGCCCATATAGCAGGGCGTAAAGCTGTTGCTTTGATCTCGGATATGAATCAGCCCCTGGGGATTGCTGTGGGAAATATCCTGGAAGTAAAAGAAGCGATCGATACTTTAAAGGGGAGGGGTCCCGCAAGTTTTGAGGAGCACTGTCTGGATGTAGCTGAGCAGATGTTGATCCTGGGTGAGGCAGCCGCAGATGGTGGAGAGGCCCGTGAGAAAGCAGAACAGGCTATTAAAGATGGTTCAGCCTGGCAGAAGTTCCTAGAGTTGGTAAAAGCCCAGGGTGGTGATATATCTTTTGTTGAGGATCCTGCAAAATTCCCGAAAGCAGCGATTGTCGAAGTGGTTACATCTCCGAAAACAGGTTATTTGAGCCAGATCCATGCTCGCGTCGTAGGAGAAACATCAGTAGATCTTGGTGCAGGCCGGGCGAAGAAAGGTGATCAGATTAATCATGCAGTAGGAATTGAGATCCTGAAGGAAGTAGGGGATCACATCAAGAAAGGGGAAGATCTATTCATCCTGCATGCAGCTGATCAGAAATCCTTTGAACAAGCCAGGGATCGCTTGCTGCAGGCCCACAAGTGGAGTGATTCCCCTGTGGAAAGGCTCCCCCTGGTTTATGACATCATCAGCTAAAAATTTCAGTCTGGTTGGATTTCCATTGTAGTGGATGAAAAGTGAGAAAGGAATGCTTCTGTTCCCTGGCTGTAGGTTTCCAGGGGCATATCTCCTTTGATTAATGCAAGAAGGGTATCTGTTAGAAAAGAATTCACTGGAGTGGGAATATGGGATTTCTTTCCAGCTCTGACAACTGCTCCATTGAGTTGGTTGACCTCACTCTGCCCCCTCCCGCTGTAAAGATCTATATGAAAGGATGGCATTTTCTTTCCACGTCCTTCTCCTATCATCCTCGCTAATAAAGGTTTTGAGAGCCAATAAGGTAGATATTTTATAAGGCCAGCCAGGATTTTTACTGGGACACCTGGCAGGTTGACGGCATTAATCCCCTGATTTTGCATCACATTTAACGCTTCCCGAACCTGTTCCAGTTCTATCTGATAGAGAGCTGGATTCGAATAGATTTGTGCTGAAGTCAAATTGAGTATGGCGGAGCTGGCATTACCGAGTAGATTAGTCACCAATTTAGACCATTTCATACTCTCGGGATTTGGATAATATTTACAATGTATGCCAGCCTCCAGAAAGATTTGTACGAGATCCCTGGCCATCGGATGGCTGCCGGCAATTCCCATCCCCCGTACCTTCCTGACGATTATGTTCCCCTTCGCAGGACAATCCACAGCAGATGTGACTGTGCCGGGAATGACCAGATTAGCTCCCAGCGCAGATGCCAATCTTTTTTCACTTTCAACGCCATTTTGTAAACAGAGCAGAGGAGGGAGATTGTCTTGAAGGTGGATCAAACCAGGCAGGAGCCCATCAAGATGGTATGTTTTAACTGCCAGGATGATCAGGTCAAATTCCCGGTTTTGGGCCTGGTCCAGAGAACTAATGTAATCAGCTGAGGAAACGGTAGATCTTATCCCTCCTACTTCCATTAATATCCCCTGTTTTTGGAGAGAGGATATGTCCTTTTCCCTCTCAAGGAATGTTACCTCGTGTTTGTCAAGAGCCAGCGAACCACCCAGGTATGAACCGATCGCGCCCGCACCCAAGATGAGAATTCGTTTTTTCATAAACATTCTGGGGATTTATTTATTAACAATATGACTGGTGTTATTATGTTCAAAAAAGATCCAGTTATCATTACCGGGTTTGTATTGTATGGTGGAATACCCGGTATTTGAAAAGAGGAAATTTGGTCCCTGAAAATTAGACTGGGGTGCCTGTCCGAGCAGGGCATGCATGACCATGTTCAAAAACCCGCCGTGGGAGATGATCAAGTACCGTCCCGATGGATATTTGACCAGCTTGTTCACTGCTGTAGCAGCTCTTAAAAACAACTCCCACTGACTTTCACCGGAGCTGGCAATCGATTGGTGGAGGGGGATGAAATCAGGAGGGGGATGGGACAACAAGGCTTCCTCATGCAGCAAACCAGCCAGTTCGCCATTGTCTCGTTCCATCCAGATTGGATCGAACTCTATATTCGTATTAATGACATCAGTGATGATCTTTGCTGTTTGTTTGGCCCTGGTTTGAGTGCTGGAAATCGCCAAATCAAATTGGACTCCACTTTCAGACCAGGCAGATGCCAATTGTTCAGCCTGGAGAATGCCGGTACCGGTAAGCGGAAAATCAGCTTGTCCCTGATGACGTTTTTCTGCATTTCCGGTGGACTGGCCGTGCCGTAAAAACACAAAAAGCAAATCGGGGGGTTTATTCTTAATTTCACTCATGCGTTGTAATATTCTCCGATAAGGTTCGTAAGGGTGTTTATTTTGATTTCCAATCTGGATTGCCGTTTATAAAAGCAGAACCAGCTGTTTTATTCTTTCCAGCCAGTTGAAGTTGATCCAAAACCAGGATCCCCGCACTGGTTCCTATCGCCGGGTATCCATCATATACAGTTAACACCCCAGCCCCAGGAGAGGTTACGGAAACAGCCCGGGTTTGGTGGATGATCAAACGCAGTTCTTTCCAGAATGTAAAAGTCCCCGGCCAGGGAGAAAAAGCCCGGACTGTACGGGCCAGAAATTCTGCGCTCAAATCGAAATTCAATTCCCCGGCGCTCTTTTTTAATTTGGGAGCATAAGTTGTAAAGGAATGGTCCTGTATCCGGGGAGAGATATTGCCACCGACATAAAGGGGGATTGTGGCTGCCAGTAATTTTCCCCCCAGATCTGCCAGATGATCAGATAAAGACCCGGCAGTCTCGTCCGCCAGGATATCAATAGATTCCTGGGCCAGGATCGGGCCATCATCTAACCCCGGACCCATTTGTATGATCGTTACGCCTGTTTGGGAATCACCATGCAGAATGGCTGCATTGATAGGTGAAGCTCCTCTCCAGCGGGGAAGCAGTGAAGCATGAACGTTTATACAGCCGAATTGAGGTAGCTCCAGCAAGGTGGGTTTAAGGATTTGGCCGTAAGCGGCGACACAGATCAGATCTGGATCCCACTCCCGGATCTTTTGCAAAGAGTTTTCCGCATTGGCGTTTTCTGGTTGGAATATTTCTAGTCCGTGCTCCAGGGCAGCATGCTTGACTGGTGATGGGACCAGTTTTCTTCCTCTACCGGAAGGACGGTCGGGTTGAGTGATGACGCCAACGACCTGAAAACCCTCAGCCAGTTTAACCAGTGAAGGCACCGCAAAATCCGGTGTGCCCATAAACACTATACGACTATCCATACCCCGATTTTAACATAGGAGATGTGCGAGATGTTATTTTTGTTCACTTGTTTGGATAATGGTCAGCTGGTTTCTGGATCCCCGGTATCTGGTGGTTTGGAAGGAATCCCAACAGCGACCTGGTCGCGTCCTCTTGCTTTAGCCCGGTACAAAGCTCTGTCGGCAATCACTACCAGTTCATCCACGTCACTAGTATGTTCCGGGATGGTTGCGATGCCCTGACTGATGGTCGGTTTTGGAATAGTATTGCCTTCCACGTTAAATAATGGAAGTTCAGAGAGTGTTCTTCTGATCCGGTTGGCAACCATATTGGCCTGGGTTTTGGTGGCATTGGGCACAACGATACCGAATTCCTCACCGCCCCAACGCCCAACAGTGTCGGTTTTCTTGATATGTGATTCTATGGCCTGGACCGTCAACCGCAGCACCTGGTCACCAATGGTGTGCCCGTAGGTGTCATTATAGAGTTTAAAGTGATCGATATCGAGCATTATCAATGAGAGGGGAGATTGGGCGGAGAGTGAGACCTCAGCTTCCTGATAAAGAACCTCAATGAAGTGGTTGTGGTTGCTGACACCGGTTAAGGAATCTAATTTTGCCTGACGGGTGATTTCTTCATAATGGCGCGCGTTTTGAATACTTAAGACAGCCTGCTGGCCAATTTGTTCCATTAACAGTTTATCGGTAGTATCAAACATATTTGGTGTGTAGCTGGCGACGGCAAGCAGGCCTATCAGGTTGTTCTCTGTCAATAAAGGCACGCCTAACCAGGATCTGGAAAGCTTCTTCTCA
>JAGHAU010000119.1 GCA_021161345.1 Anaerolineales bacterium
CCTTGAGAATCTTTTTTGCGTTCTCTGCCACAAAGGTTTGGATTTCCTCCAATGCCTCCGGGGTTTGCAGGATGTCAATCTTGTTGATGACCAGGACAACTTTCTTCCCCCAGGATCGGATCTGTTCCAGGAAGAGCCGCTCGCTTTCTGTGTATGGACGGTCAGCTGATGTGACAAATAAGATCAGATCAGACCGCGGCACAAAAAGGGAAGTGATCTCCTCATGTTCGCGAATGATCGCGTTGGTCCCTGGGGTGTCAACAATGCTGATCTCCTTCAGGTATTCCGCATCCAGGATCAGGCTTTCAACGTTTTCGGAGAGGACTTTTTTGCCTGTCTCTTTTCCATAACGCAGGATATTCACTTTTGTCGTTGTGGGCGTGACTCCTTCTTCCAGGAGGCTTTCTCCCATCAGGGCATTGATAAACGCACTTTTGCCGGCGTTAAATTCGCCAACAACAACCAGTAAAAAGAAATCATCCAGCTGATAGATAGAATCCATCAAGGCTTTTTGATCCTTTTCGGCCACACCGTACTCCACGAGTGTGATCTGGATCTGATTGAGCAGTTCACGCTCCCTGCTGAGGAGCTCTTTCTGTGTTTTTGTTAATATATCCATGCATCCTCAATCTATCTGAAGGTGTTTATCAATTATAACTGATAGGGGATTTGGATTAGTTTACTTATGGGGAATTAATATTAATACTACAGTGTGAGAAGGGTTCCCAGATCCTGGCCTGAAAGCGCCTTTAATATGCTGCCGGGTTCATCTCCGGAGAAAATTCGGCATTCTAACCCCGGGATTTCCTCGATCAGGCATAACATCTGTTCGACTTTATCTGCCATCCCGCCAGTGACGTCCGGCGCTTGTGATAGGCCGACAGTCCCACCAATTGCCCTTCTATCTGAGGGCCGGATGGTATCAAAGAGGCTGGTACAATCGGGAAAATCCTGCCAGACACCTGGATCCTGACCAGCCAGCAAGATCCGCTCAGGGTAAAGATTTCCTGCTAAATGCACAAACAGATCTTCGGTTGACAGGATCGTTCCACCAAGGACGGAATCAAATACCACATCTCCGTATACAACCGGCAGCAGGCCTTTGTCCAATGCGGATCGGATAGGTCCCAGATCCCAGGTTGTAATCTCCCTGTTGGACGAGAATACAGTCGAAGATGGTGGGAATACCAGGGGGGAAAGATTGGCATTCTTTAACGCTGTTATCACCAGATGGTTGAGCGATGCTGCATCATACCAGACCTCTGCGAACCCCAGCCAATCCTCCTGGCTGAAAACACCTTGCCTGGTATTGTATTTTTTACCGGAAAAATGCCCAAAAGAACCTGACCCATGCCCAAGAATGATCTGTAGGGAAGGATCCCTCTCAAGGGCGGACTTAATTTCTGTTCCAACCCGCTGGATGACCTCAATCCGGGCAGTTCGAGGGGTAAGCTTATCTGTGATCAGGGATCCGCCGAGTTTTAGAAATTCCAGCTTTTTTCCTGCAGGTGAGTTTTTGGGTTCATTCATGAACTTATTGTAGTCAGGGCTTGGTTCAGGGTCAAGAGACAGAAACAGGGCTGAGTACTCCCAGCCCTGTTATTTCTTATATTTTGATCATGTCTGGATCAGGATTAGATCCAGAATCCGGGCCAGATCAGTTTTACGATTGTGTCCAGGATGACTGCGATCAGGAATAGACCCCCAAAACGCCGGGTGTGATGAAAGGCGGCAGCGACGTAATAATTGGGCCAGACATCCGGGAACCCTTCCGGTTTTTCATCCGGTTTTGGGTTGGAAAGAATAGGCCAGATCTCAACCAGGGTTGGGATGGCCAACAGTGTGAGCAGCATGACCGGAGTAAAAAAGCGGGTCCAGATCAGGTATATAACAATCACGTAAGCCAGGATCAACAGGGCCGTCATGAACCAGCGGGCCAGTTTCTCGCCCAGAACAACAGGCAGGGTATAGATCTTGAGATCCTTATCCTGGTTGAGTTTATCGATGTGTTTTCCGAATAACATCGATGTGACCCCAACACCGTGCGGTAAACTAGCAAGAGCGATTGTCCAGTCCCAGGGTAATCCTGTGATCGCGTAATAGCCGCCAGCAATCATCAGTGGGCCCCAGACCAAAAATACTGTCACTTCCCCCAGGGCGATGTATTTCAGCGGGTAAGTATAAAAGAGCACAAAAAGTGCTCCCACTCCCATCAGGATCCAGGTGCCTTCCCCCCGCATGATTCCCAGGGCTATCCCGCAGGCCGCAGCAATTGCTCCGGTTACTCCAGCATAGGTCAAGAGTTCTTTTTTGGTCATTAATCCATGTAAAAGGGGATGGGGACCGTATTGGGCTCGGTAGTAATTATCAGCATCCACCCCTCTGACAAAATCTGTGTAATCATTCAGGAAGTTATTTGTTCCGTGCGCCAGGTATAAACCAACGGTGACCAGAATCCAGCGCCAGAAATCAAACGCCCCAACTCTGATGGCAAAAATGCCTGCAAAAGTAGCTGAGAGGAACGTAGTCACCAGAACGGCTGCCCTGGTGGCAATCAGCCAGCGGGAGATCAGATCCAATTCGTCCCACTCTTCCTTGGTGATCTTGGGAATAATATTTAATGCCTTACGCCACATTGAAAAATTCATAGTGTTTTAATTTCCTTCAACTAGTAAATTTTCCCCATATCATACCACAGGGTTATTTTCCTGGATTAGTGTAGAAATTCTACACTTTAGCAGGTTGGATTTGGTATTTTATCGGTTAAAATCCCGGTTCTTTACTGGCGTGATCAAGGTAGACACCGCGCCTTTTTTTATCAATTTCCCGCTAATATGATCTGCATCCGATTTAACCAGTGCGATGATGTGTCCCCCCAGTCCGCCGCCTGATAATTTGGCGCCCAATGCGCCAGCTTCTGAAGCAGCCGAGACCAGATGGTCCAACTCTGGGGAGGAGACCCCAATTTCCTGCAGCAATTCATGGTTCTCATTCATCATGGGGCCGAGTTGATCCGGGTTTCCAGTTTCAATGATTTCTTTGGCTGCCTGTGTGATTTCTCCAATCCTTGAAAAGATCCGATTATATCGATCAGGCTCATTTTGCCATCTATCCCGCACTCCCTCCACTGCCTCCCTGGTATTGCCAGGAATGCCGGAGTAAACGATCAGAACTAAAAATTCCTTCCCGATCTCGAGGAAATCGAACGGTTTTCCCTTCCGATAATAGACTGGTTTCTGATGGGAGATCACTGTGTTATCAATGCCTGATGGAGTTCCGTGGTGGATCTTTTCCAACTCATATGCAAGGTCTGATACCTTTTCATCATTCAGGCGTATTCCCAAAAAGGCAGAAAAAGCCCGGATAAGGGATATTGAGATGGCAGCGCTGGAACCCAATCCAGATGAAGGAGGCATTTCTGATGTGATCTGAATTTTGCAAGATGGAACTTGATCGAGATCTTTATCATCGATAACGATCTCGATAGCTGCCCTTAAGTGGTGGTTTATATCAAGCTGATCCAATGGTGCTGAGAGAGATATATCTGGCGCCTCGATCCAAATCTCTCCGGGTTTACCCTGGACCCGCGCGCTGACGATGGCTTTGGCTTGAGTAGAAAAAACCGGGACTGCAATAGCTGGTTCTCCATAAACAACAGCGTGTTCGCCAAAGAGAATAATTTTTCCGGGGGATGTCGCTGAAAATGCAGGCATATCTTAGAAGAGATAAAAAACCAGCATGACAACCACTGACCAGAGTAAAATGGCTGCCTGCAGAGGTCGGTCGGAAAGGGCGATATCTTCCGGGGCACCGCCTTTCCCGGCTTGGATCAGGAATAGATATCGAAAGATGCCGTACAGGACAAAGGGAATTGTAAGCATCATGGAATGATTATCAGGCAAATTAGGCGCAGAGAAAGTATACAGGCTGTACGAGACAATTGTCGTCCCGGACACAATGTTGATAAGCTGATCGAGCAGTTCAATTGTATAACCTTCAAGAACTGGACGGACTTTTCCCCCATTTTCGTACTGCAATACCAGCTCAGCTCTTCGTTTACCCAGCCCGATAAAGAGGGCAAATAGTGAAGTGACTACGTATAACCAGGGAGAAAAACGTCTTACATCGATCAGTGTGGTTCCGGAGATGACTCGCAGCAAATAAAAAGATGCCAGAACCAGCACATCTATCAATGGTATGTGTTTTAGTTTGACGGAATAAAGCATATTAAGGACAAAATAAACCAGGCATATTGACAGAAACGCCGGGTCCAGTAGAAATGCCAGGGGGAGAGCAATTAATAATAGGATGATGGCTGCGGCCCAGGCTGCTCCCAGGGGAAGCTTCCCGGAGGCGATCGGACGATCCTTCTTGGTAGGATGCTGTTTGTCCGATTCGCTGTCGGCGATATCATTGAAGATATAAACTGCGCTGGCGATCAGGCTGAATATAGCTGCGCCAGCCAGAGTTGTCAGGAAGGCAGTAAGATTCAGCAGTTTTCGATCAAAAACCAGAGCCGTAAAGACGAACACATTCTTTGCCCATTGTTTTGGGCGCATGGTTTTTAACAGGAGGATTATCATAAAGAAATAATAGCATGAATCTATAGAGAGGGGGAGGGAATGCTACAGTATCAGGCAGGTGATGTTAAAATAGGACTATGGTAAAAAAACAAAGAATTGACCAGTCGCTGGTCAGCGTAGGGCTGGCCAAAGATCTTGAGGAAGCCAACAAGCTGGTGATGGCCGGAAAAGTCCAGTACCTGGGACAGCTGGTCTTCCAATCTTCTCAGCAAATTAGTGATCCGAAAGGGTTCACTCTTATTCCTGAAAAAAAATTTGTTTCCAGGGGCGGGGAGAAGCTCCAGGCGGCATTTGACCAGTTCCCCATTAATGTGAATGGGAAGGTATGTGCCGATATCGGAGCCTCGTCAGGTGGATTTACAGATTGTTTGCTGCAGCACGGCGCTGACCGAGTTTATGCCATCGATGTGGGCTACGGGATCCTGGAATGGAAACTACGCAACAATCCCCGGGTGGTAGTATTGGAGCGCACCAATGCCAGGAACCTGGAAAAACTGCCCCAAACCATTGATTTTATATCTGCGGATGTTTCCTTCATCTCATTGAAGAAGATCCTGCTGCCGGCTACCGGCTGGTTTTCAAAAAGTGGAGGCCAGGCGGTTGTTTTGATCAAACCTCAGTTTGAAGCTGAGCGGAAGGAATCCGCCAGGGGAGCGGGTGTTATACTGGACCCTGCAATTCATCAGAGAATACTGAAGGATATATTGGAGTTTGCAGCAGCTCACGGTTTTGCACCCGCAGGCTTGATCCAGTCACCCCTCCGGGGGCCAGCAGGGAATGTAGAGTTTTTAGCCTGGCTGATCTACCCGGGCGAAAGTGGTGGACAGGATAAGATCTCTGGGATGGTATCCAGCTTATTTTAATTAAGGTTCTGGCTTTTTATGGAAAATCATTCCCCTGAAATAACCAGGGACAGCATGTTCTACCGCTTTTCACTATATGGATTCTTAAAGAATCTCAGATTCTTTGACCCATTTATTCTGCTGATTTTTCGATCCTATGGTCTGTCCTTTTTACAAATAGGAATTCTGTACTCCATACGAGATGTTGCAACCAACTTGTTAGAACTACCAACTGGACTGCTGGCGGATTCCTTTGGAAGAAGAAGAGCAATGGTTTCTGCTTTTCTTTCATATATAGTTTCCTTTGTGATCCTGTATTCCTTGAGAGATTTTGGCTTTTTGGCAGCAGCCATGATATTTTTTGCTTTTGGGGATGCTTTCAGGACTGGGACTCACAAAGCCCTGATCCTGGAATATTTGAAGATCAATAACATCAGTGACTTGAAAGTTGCCTATTATGGATTAACGCGGAGCGCTTCCCAACTGGGTTCTGCTTTGAATTCATTGATCGCGGCTGGCCTGGTATTTTATACCGGCAGCTATCGGATTATGTTCCTGGCATCGACTATACCTTACACCCTGGATTTGATAAACCTGGCGACCTATCCAAAAGAACTGGACGGAGATATCTCCCCGGTGAAGGGAAAGGAAATCTGGACCAGATTCGTTTCAACGTTAAAAGGATTTATCCGGACAATGAAAGACGGTTCCGCTGTAAAGGTTATCTTGAATAGTGCCAGTTTTACAGCTGTTTTTAAATCGACTAAAGATTATTTGCAGCCCATGATATCCACCCTCGCATTATCCATGCTGCTCTTTACTGCCCTGGAAGAAACCCGCCGGGAAGCGCTTCTGATCGGGGTGGTTTATTTTGTGATCTATTTGCTGACGAGTCTGGCTTCCAGGCGGGCTTATTATTTCAGCAGCCGGTTCAAAGATCTACCACGGGTAGTCAACTTCACCTATCTTGTTGGTATAGGTCTAATGGTTGCTGCTGGAGTGATGGCAGCAGCTGGCCTGGAGCTGATTGCTGTGATCTGTTTTATTGGCATGTTCATGTTGAGTAATATCCGCCGGCCTATCAACGTTGGTTTTATCAGCGATCAGATATCACCCCGGGTGATGGCTTCGGGTTTGTCTACAGAAACCCTATTGACAACGATGTTCTCAGCCCTTTTTGCCCCCCTTTTGGGTTTAATGGTGGACAAAATTGGATTAGGTATAGGGATTGCCATTATGGGTTTGGTGATGGTGCCCCTCTTTTTTGTTGTTCGGGTGGGGGAGAAAGATGATCAGCCGCCAGCAAACTAATTACACTCAAGACCTTCTCATCGGGTATACTAGCCCTTCTAATGGATATTAATAAGATACGAAATTTCTCTATCATAGCCCATATTGACCACGGGAAATCCACTCTGGCGGATCGGCTGCTGCAGATCACGGATACTGTATCCGAGCGCGATATGGCGGACCAGGTTCTGGATAATATGGACCTGGAACGCGAAAAAGGTGTGACCATCAAGGCTTCGGCAGTCCAAATGAGATATCAGTCGCTTGATGGCCAGGAATACGAGCTGAACCTGATCGATACTCCAGGCCATGTCGATTTTGGCTACGAGGTATCAAGAGCTTTGGAAGCTTGTGAAGGTGCTCTGTTAGTAGTCGATGCTGCCCAGGGAATGGAGGCTCAAACATTAGCCAACATGTATGCTGCCCTGGAAGCAGATCTGGAAATCATTCCTATTATCAACAAGATCGATCTTCCGGCTGCCAGGCCGGATGAGATCGCCAGCGACATCAGCGCTTTGTTGGGCACTCCCCCCGAAAAAATCCTCCGCATCTCAGCCAAGGAGGGAGAAAATATCCGCGCAGTTCTGGAGAAGATCATCCAGGATGTGCCCCCTCCAACCCATGACCCGCAAGCGCCCTTACAAGCCCTGATCTTTGACTCTCATTACAATTCCTTCAAAGGTGTGATCGCCTATATCCGGGTCTTCGATGGGACCATCACCCGCAAAGATATGCTGCGTTTGATGGCTGCAGGCAAGAATCTGGAACCATTCGAGATCGGTGTATTCTCCCCCAAAATGACTCCGGTTGATGTCATTTATCCCGGGGAGGTGGGGTATATAGCGACAGGTTTGAAATCTGTTCATGAATGCAGGGTAGGGGATACGATCACATTTGCTAAAAATCCTGCCCCGGAAGCCCTGCCAGGTTATAAACAAGCCAAGCCGATGGTTTTTGCAGGATTTTTCCCGGTAGATAATGAGGCCTATACCAGCTTAAGGGACGCGCTGGAAAAACTGCAGTTGAATGACGCCGCCCTGGTTTTTGAACCCGAATCCTCCCAGGCTCTGAACCTGGGTTTCAGGTGTGGATTCCTGGGTATGTTCCATATGGAGATTATCCAGGAAAGGCTGGAACGGGAATATAATCTAGATATCATAGCGACTGCTCCTTCTGTCAAATATCGGGTAGTGATGAGGGATGGATCGATCCTGGAAATAGATTCCCCGGCTGAATTACCGGATAAAAACAAGTATGAGGAGATCCAGGAACCCTGGATGGATTTGCAGGTTTTCCTGCCGCTGGAATATTATGGTCCGGTAATGGAATTGGTCACTGTCAGGCGGGGAACGTATGTCAGCCAGCAATATCCCAGCCCCCAGCGTGTCCAACTGAATTTCCAGATACCGCTTTCGGAACTGATCGTGGATTTTTTTGATTATCTGAAATCTGTATCGCGGGGTTATGCCTCTATGGATTATTCTTTTGCTGGATATCGGAGCGAGAAGCTGGTTAAACTTGATATCCTGGTCAATAGTGAACCGGTAGATGGCATGGCTTCCATTGTCCATCAGGATAAAGCTCTCCGTAAAGGGAAGATCCTGGTTGCACGATTGAAAGAATTGATCCCCCGCCAGCATTTTGCAGTGCCCATTCAAGCTTCAGCAGGCGGGAAGATCATTGCAAGGGCTGATGTGAAAGCCCTCAGGAAAGATGTCACAGCCAAGCTCTACGGGGGTGACGTGACCCGGAAACGTAAGTTGCTCGAAAATCAGAAAGAAGGCAGGAAGCGGCTTAAAAGAGTCGGTAATGTAGATATTCCCCAGGAAGCCTTTATGGCTGTCTTGAGATTAGAAGATGACTGAAAAAAATACAAGTGGGTCCAGGTTTAAATTTATCATCGGCATATTGTTAAGCCTCGTTGCCCTGGCTGTCCTGATCTTATTTATTGATGAAAAACAAGTAGCAGCCGCTTTTAAGCAGATCGATATTCTGGTTGTAGTCCCGCTGATGGTTTTATTGGTTATTGCCCTGTTATTCCGGGCCTATGCTTGGCGGGTTATCTTGAATGAAAAGATCTCCCTTTCTCAATCTTTCCTGATCATCAATGCCGGCTATTTTGTGAACACCATCCTTCCGTTCAGGATAGGTGAGGTGGCCAGAGTGTTTTTATTAATTCCGTCCGGGTTTGGTTTTTGGGATGCGGTACCAACTATCCTGGTAGAACGAATCTTTGACCTGGGGTTTGCTCTCAGCCTATTTTTTATTGGGCTGCCATTTGCCCTGGACTTTTCACAGGATGTGTTTTCCCTCTACTTTTTGGTAGGTTTTGTCGTATTGGCAGCTGTAATTTTGATCCTGTTGGTCAGGAACAAAGAAAAAGTATTTCAATGGCTGGAAAATCTTGCTGTCCTGGGAGATCGATTCAAATCCAGGTTGATCGAACTTGTCCGTTCGGTCCTCTCCAGTTTGGAAACACTCTCTGATCCAGTTCAATTCGCCAAAGTTTTCATTGGTATGGCACTCAGTTGGGGACTGTCACTGGTTTTTCAATATCTTTTGCTGAAGGTCTTTATCCCGGAAGCAAATCTGATCATGGCAGTATTCGCCATCGGGGCTGTTGCTATAGGCATATCTATCCCTTCATCCCCTGGTAACATAGGTTTGTATGAGGCAAGTATTACCATTGCCTTAATGGCTTTTGGGATAGATCGTGCAATCGCGTTCAGCTATGCCTTGACCAGCCACGTGCTAAACCTTACTGTGACAACCATTTTTGGATCGTTTGGGCTGGTGAGGGAAGGATACAGTTTGCGGGATGTCTGGCAGTTCAGCAAGGAACACAAAAAGGAAGGTGATTCGTGAGCAAATTAACCCTCATCACAGGTGGGGCCGGATTTATCGGGACTAACTATGCTGCCCGTTTGATTGAAAGAGGTGACCATCCTGCTATCTTTGATAACCTGTCACGCGTTGGCACTCCAGGCAATGTTCAATGGCTTAGGGATACTTATGGAGTGGATTCGTTTGAAATGATCGAAGGTGATGTCCGGGATGCTGATGCCGTTTCCTCTGCTATCCAGGGAGCTGGTCGGGTGCTGCATCTGGCCGCCCAGGTTGCGGTTACAACCTCAGTGATCGATCCCAGGACGGATTTTGAGATCAATGCCCTTGGCACGCTGAACGTTCTGGAAGCAGCCAGGCTTTCACCACATAAACCGGTGGTGATTTACGCATCGACCAACAAGGTCTATGGAGACCTGGAAGACGTAAAGGTGGCAGAAGGGGAGGACAGCTACTATTTCCCAGATCATCCGGATGGGATCGCTGAATCCCAACTAATGGATTTCCACTCGCCTTACGGATGCTCCAAAGGCGCCGGTGATCAATACGTCAGGGATTATCACCGCATATTTGGTTTGCCAACTGTGGTTTTCCGCCAGAGCTGTATATATGGTCCCCATCAATTTGGGATTGAAGACCAGGGTTGGGTTGCCTGGTTTGTGATTGCGGCGGTGACAGGAAAACCCATTACGATTTTCGGTGACGGTAAACAGGTCAGGGACCTTTTATTTGTGGATGATCTGTTGGCAGCTTATGATCTGGCAGCCGAAAACATTGATAAGAGCGCAGGACAAATATATAATATTGGAGGTGGACGAGAGAATACGCTGTCCATCTGGAAGGAATTTGGGCCGATGTTGGAAAAAGAGCTAGGTCAGGAAATTCCTGTCTCGTGGGAGCCCTGGAGACCGGGTGATCAGCGGGTTTTTATTACTGATATACAGAAAGCTTCCCGCGATCTTGGTTGGGTGCCAGAGATCGGTGTTGAATCCGGTATCCAAAAGCTATTTGATTGGGTCCGAGCCAATCAGGATCTGTTTTAAGAAATCCCTTTGAATTTTTCATTAGCAGCGGATATATTGCCATGAAGATACTCACTGTTCTCACATATTACCGGCCCCACACCAGCGGGTTAACGATATATGTGGAACGCCTGGCAAAATCCCTTGTTAAGCTGGGACATGAAGTAACAGTATTGACTTCCCAGTATGATAGTAGCCTGCCCCGGGAAGAAATCCAGGAAGGGGTAAGGACCATACGCGCCCCGGT
Source organism: Anaerolineales bacterium (assembly GCA_021161345.1). Taxonomy (GTDB): domain Bacteria; phylum Chloroflexota; class Anaerolineae; order Anaerolineales; family UBA11858; genus B10-G9. Next base: position 10,829 of record JAGHAU010000119.1, read on the forward strand.
ATTATTCCGGGTTAGCAAGGGTGTGATCATGCCCACTTTTGGCTGGCTGGCCTGGAAGCTGGTATCAAGCCATGACGTGGTCCATTTACACCTTCCGCAATTTGATGCCGCCGGGGTCGCTTTGCGGGGACGAATCCTCAAGAAACCGACCCTGATCACTTATCATTGTGATCTGCTGCTTCCTAAGTCCTTCTTCAACAGGGTTATCAACGCTGTAGTGTATTCCATGAATTACCTGGCCGGGATGCTGGCAGACAGGATCGGCGCCTATACGGATGATTTTGCGGCTCATTCTCCCTTTTTACAGCGATTTAAAGAAAAAGTTCGGGTGATCCTTCCCCCGGTGATCATGCCTTCAGCCGCGCCTGATGTTATCAAGGAATATATCAGTACGACCAATCCCAAGGGGAATTCGCCTGTTATTGGGATGGCTACCCGGTTTGCTACAGAAAAAGGGGTGGAGATTCTGATCAATGCCCTGCCAATCGTGATGGAAGCCTTCCCTCAAGTTATGGTCCTGTATGCCGGTCAATACCAGGGCGTGATGGGAGAAAGCGCTTATTATCAGAAATTATTACCCAGCATTCAGTATTACCAGGCAAAAGGCCAATGGGATTTCCTGGGAGTGTTGAAACCGGAAGAGATGACCCTCTTTTATAACTGCCTGGATGTGCTGGTAGTTCCCAGCCTTAATTCGACAGAGACGTTCGGCCTGGTGCAGATCGAAGCCATGCTCCAGGGAACACCAACGATCGCGTCGAACTTGCCTGGCGTGAGGGTTCCACCCCGATTGACCGGGATGGGTGAGGTGGTTCCGATTGGAGATGCAAGCGCTCTGGCCGAGGCGATCATAAAAATTGTGTCACAGCCTGAAAAATATCAGGGATCACAGGAAGAAATTCAGAATACTTTTGATCCCCTGGTGAACGCGGCTGCGTATGAAACGATTTACAAAGAACTACGCGGGGATCTGTCTTGAAAGATTATTTAACACTTCATTTAAGGGAACTTCCCTATTTCCGGGCCTTACTGCGTGCGATTGAGGCTCGTTTTTATAAAGATATCTCTCTGCCGGGGCCTGTCCTGGATCTGGGTTGTGGAGATGGTCATTTTGCGAGCCTGGCTTTTCAAGAACCGCTGGATATGGGTCTGGATCCCTGGTGGGGACCGATCCGGGAAGCAAGTACCAGGTCATCCTACCAGGATCTGGTATGCGCAGATGGTGACCGGATGCCCTATCCTTCCAATTATTTTTCCAGTGCGGTCAGCAATTCCGTGTTGGAGCATATTCCTGATCTGGATCCAGTCATCGAGGAGATCGCCCGGGTGCTGAAACCGGGAGCCCCCTTCATCTTTTGTGTGCCAAATCACCGGTTTCTGGATACACTGTCGGTCAGCAATGGTTTGGACAGGATCAGGTTAGGGGGATTAGCAGATTTATACCGGGGGTTTTTCAATCGGATCTCGCGGCATTATAATTGTGATTCCTACGATGTCTGGGAAGAAAGGCTGAAGAAATTTGGCTTTAAGATCGAGGACTCGTGGGATTATTTTCGTCCAGCAGCTTTGCATATTCTGGAATGGGGCCACTATTTTGGGGTGCCATCCTGGGTTTCAAAACTTATCTTTGGACGCTGGATCCTGGCTCCCACTCGCTGGAATTTATTCCTGACCGATCGGTTGGTCAGACCACATTATGATTGTGATCCAAGGAGCCCTGAGGGCGTATATTCTTTTTATAAAGCTAGACGGATTGAATGATCTGATTTACTCTAAGAGCAGGTATATATGGAAGAACCAAGTGTTCTTGATTACGTATTAGAGAAACTGACATTCTGGCGCAAAGGCAGCCTGGTAATTCCTCCTGAGGAACAGGGGCCAGAGCCGGATGAGCCAATCCGTCCCGGGAACGACCCAGACAGAGGTTCCTGGAAGAAATATCTAGTTTTCCTGCCATCATTATTTGCAATCATTGCCCAGATTTTCGGCGAACCTGAGAACCGCTCTCCAGCTTTGATGACCTTCTTCTATGTCGCAGCCGGGATAGGATTGCTGCTGCTGGTTTTATTTAAGGACTGGGAGCTGGATTCTCTTGTTCCTGATGAGGGTGAAGCGAGTGATTTTTCTGTTCGCTGGATCCCTTTCCTGGTCGGCAGCAGTTTCTCTGCCCTGGCTTTTTTCTTTTTTACCGGCAATTTATTCAACTTCTTGAATGTCATCATCTGGATTACTGGGTTGGGATTGATCTGGTGGTCCCTCCGAATCCCTGAAGATTGGCTGGGAAAAATCAAAACCACCTGGCACAAATTCATTAGTGATGGATTTAGGGTCACTCCCTGGATGATCCTGGTTGCTGTTGTGTTCCTGCTGGCGGGGTTCTACAGGTTTTATTTGCTGAACCAGGTCCCGCCGGAAATGTTCAGCGATCATGCCGAAAAACTTATTGATGTCACAGATGTGCTTAGGGGGAACCACTTTATATTCTTCCCGCGCAATACTGGGCGGGAAGCATTTCAGATGTACCTGACTGCTGCTGTGGCGAAGATCTTTGGCACGGGAATATCTTTTCTAAGCCTGAAATTGGGCACCTGTCTGGCTGGCCTGTTTTCCCTTCCATTTATCTATTTGATTGGCAGGGATATCAAGAATAAGGAAGTTGGCCTTTTAGCAATGTTCTTCGCTGGCATCGCCTACTGGCCCAATGTGATCTCGCGGGTAGCTTTGCGATTTGCCCTTTATCCGGCTTTTGTCGCACCAACGATCTATTTCCTGGTACGCGGTATTAAGAGAAAAAAATGGAATGATTTCCTTTTTGCCGGACTTTTTTTAGGCATCGGCCTGCATGGATACAGCCCCTTCAGAATAGTGCCATTTGCAGTGATCCTGATCCTGCTGATCTATTTCTTGCATACAAAATCAAAAGATAATCGCCGCATGGCTGTGATTGCCCTGCTGCTGGTGGGTTTGATTTCCTTGATCGTTTTTCTACCCCTGGGTCGGTATGTTTCGACAAACTACTCCGGGTTCTCTTATCGGATGTTAACCAGGATGACAGATGTGGAAACGGCTCTGTCGGGTTCAGTCTTGGCTATATTCCTTTCAAATCTATGGAAAGCGCTGATCATGTTCCAGTGGGATAACGGCCAGATCTGGGTTCATTCGATCCCGGGCAGGCCGGCACTGGGTGTAGTGTCAGGGGCTATGTTGAGTCTGGGTGTGATCCTGTTGGTGATCCGCTATATAAAGAAACGCCACTGGATGGACTTGGCCTTGCTGTTATTGATCCCGCTGTTAATGCTGCCTTCAATTCTCTCAATTGCATTCCCCGATGAGAATCCTTCCCTGAATCGCACGGGAGGAGCAATTATCCCGGTATTTCTCATCATTGCCATCGCTGTTGAGAATCTCGTTACTAATCTCAGGTCCAGTCTTCCGGGCCGGGCGGGTAAATGGATCTCGACTGCTATCGTTCTGCTTCTGGCAGGGATCAGCATGCAAACCAATGCCAGGTTGGTTTTTGTGGATTATTACCAGCAGTTCAAGTCCAGCGCCTGGAATACTTCTGAGATCGGAGCGGTGATCGAAGAATTCGCTGATACGATCGGAGATGAAGACCATGCCTGGGTGGTTCCCTATCCTCATTGGGTGGACACCCGGCTGGTAGGAATCAATGCCATTGATCAGGTCAGGGATTTTGCTCTCTGGCAGACAGAGATCCCGGGCACTGAAATGGCAGAAGTACCCAAATTGTATATTTTCAAACCAGACGATGAAGAAACCTTCCAGATCCTGCAGGACTTATATCCCGATGGTATTATTGAGAGGTTTGAATCTGAAGTTGAAGGCCGTGATTTCATGCTTTATTATGTGCTGCAGTAAAACTGCGGCAGCTAAATTATGGATAAAAATACAAAACCTGATCTGAAGACTTGGCTGGCAGCCGGGCTGTTAATTCTTATCCTGGCGGCCGGGGCATACCTGCGTTTTGTTGGTCTCGACTGGGATGTTGAGCAGCATCTGCATCCTGACGAACGATTCTTAACAATGGTGGAATCCAGTTTAATGCCCGTGGAATCCGCATCCGGCTATTTTGATACTTCGCAGTCAACCTTAAATCCAAATAACCAGGGACACAGTTTCTTTGTATACGGTACGCTGCCGATATTTATGGTCAGGTATGTGGCGGAACTGGTTGGCTCTACTGGATACGGAAGCATATACCTGGTCGGCCGGGCTATGTCCGCGATTATGGATCTATTGTCAGTTGTGCTGGTATTTTTTATTGGCACCCGCCTTTATAACAGGCGGGTAGGGATTCTGGGTGCTGCATTTTCCGCGTTTGCGGTCCTTCAGATCCAACAATCCCATTTCTTCACGGTTGATACCTTTACAACCTTTTTTACTTTACTGGCAGTCTATTTCGCAGTGGAAGTGATAACTGCCAGGAAAGGGAAAGTTGACCTGGTGTCATATTTGATGTTTGGGGTCGCTCTGGGAATGGCGGTTGCCTCAAAGATCAATGCTGCCCCTGTCGCCATCACTCTGCCCCTGGCGGCACTGGTTTACTGGCTGGGCCTGGACGATGAAAAAAAGGACCAGCAGATCCCCAAGATCTTCTTGTACCTTGTTTTGGCAGCATTAGTCAGTTTGGTAACTTTCCGGATCTGTCAGCCTTATGCCTTTAATGGACCAGGCTTCTTTAATGTAGGGCTGAATGAAACCTGGGTTTCGGGATTGAGATCACTCCAGGCTCAAACCTCAGGAGATGTTGATTACCCGCCAGCTCTGCAGTGGGCCAGGCGTCCGATCTGGTTCTCCCTCCAGAATATGGTGATCTGGGGTCTGGGAATTCCATTTGGTTTGTTGGCCTGGTCTGGATTTGCCTGGATGGGATGGAAGATCTTTTCCAAGCGAGCCTGGAAACCCCACCTGGTACTGTGGGCCTGGACAGGCCTGTATTTCGTCTGGCAGTCCAGGCAGTGGAACAGCACCATGCGTTATCAGCTTCCTATTTACCCCTTGCTGGCAGTTTTTGCAGCCTGGATCCTGATAGAGGCCTGGGAAGCCTTCAAAGATGGGAAGTTGAAGATTGGCGGCTGGAACCTGCCTCAAGGATTGATAAAATCCGTCATTATCACCGCCGGAGTGTTTTCACTGTTGTTCACTGCCGGATGGGCTTTTGCCTTTTCCCGCATTTATACTGACCCGCAGCCCAGGGTAACCGCAACGCGCTGGATCTTTGAGAATATTCCTGGTGCCGTAACATTGATAGTGGAGGGGGAAGGTGAAAGCCATCAACAGCTGCTTTCTTACCCGGAAGGTTTGATCATCCAGGGCAATTCGGGCTGGCTGACCAGTTTTGACTCCAAGTTTGACGGCCGGGTATCCTCCCTGTATTTCCCGCACATCATAAACCAAAATC
>JAGHAU010000103.1 GCA_021161345.1 Anaerolineales bacterium
GTATAATTGGTATCCATCCTATAAGCAAAAATATTTTTTATTGAATCAGGAGAAATGTATGCCGGACAAGAAGGTTCTAATAACAGGCGCATGTGGTGAGATCGGACAGGCATTAATTCAATCCCTCTCAGAAGAAGGAAATACCGAAATCATTTCCCTGGATTTAAAACCTCTTCCGGAAAAACTGGCTGGTCTATCACACCACCTTCAGGCGGACCTCTTGAAGGAAGATGTGATCGCTTCCCTCGAGAAAATGAACAGATTCAGCCATATCTATCATCTGGCAGCCATTCTTTCCACCACTGCGGAACAGAATCCCTTCCTGGCCCATAAGATTAATTCCTGCATCACTATCGACCTGCTTGAAATGGCCGCAAGGATGTCCCAGGCAGGTAATTATTCAGTAAAGTTCTTATTCCCCAGTTCCATAGCGGTTTATGGATTACCCGATTTAAAAACCAAACAATCTGTCCCACCAGTCAAAGAAAATCAATTTACCGATCCAACCACTATGTACGGCTGTTCCAAGCTCTACTGCGAAAAAGTCGGTACCTATTACAGCGAAAATTTCCAGCAGCTGGCAGATCAGATCCCAACTCGGGTTGATTTCCGGGCGATCCGCTTCCCAGGCATTATCAGCGCTTTTACTGTGCCCAGCGGCGGGACAAGCGACTTTGGACCTGAGATGATACACGCAGCTGCCCAAGGCCTTCCGTACGATTCATTTGTACGCTCGGATGTCACTATTCCTTTCATGATGATGCCTGATGCAGTCCGCTCGTTGATTATGCTCGCAGATACTCCAGTGGAAAATCTCCACCAGCGGATCTACAACATCACTAGCTTCAGCCTTTCTGCCGGAGATTTTAAGGAAATGACCAGAAGCGGTTATCCTGATGCTGAGATCGGCTTCCAACCCGATCCCAAGCGCCAGGCTATTGTCGATACCTGGCCGGAGGAAATTGACGACAGTCCAGCCAGGACAGATTGGGGTTGGAAGCCCATATACGGAACAAGGGAAGTTTGCCAGGATTATCTGCTGGCAAATATATCCCGCCATTATTCCTGATCTTTAATTAATCACTCTCACCATCTAAATCAAATTGGATCACGAAACCTGATCTGGTTTTTCTGGTTAATATCTGTAGTATGATGTTAGGAAAATACTACTCAAAGCTAGACTTACTTATAGGTTGAAATATGGCTCAAAATACCCTCTTACAACCAGGGCCAATTGCATTATTTGGTTCCGGTGAAACGGCCCCTGGCGGACAAAAAATCTTTGATTTTATGTTCCGCCTCTCGCAAAAGTCCCCCCAGATGAGCATTATCGAAACACCAGCTGGTTTTGAGTTAAACGCCGGACAGGTTGCTGATAATGTAGGCGATTTTATCAAACATAGGCTGCAGAATTATAAGCCCCGCATCCAGTTAATCCCCGCCAGGAAAAAAGGCACTCAATTCAGCCCAGATGACCCTGAAATTGCCCTACCGATCCTGAAATCCGACCTGATCTTCATGGGCCCGGGAAGCCCAAGTTATGCGGTTCGCCAGCTTGAGGATTCCCTCACCTGGGAATATATTCTAGCCCGCCACCGGCTGGGCGCCGCCCTGGCTTTTTCCAGTGCAACAACGGTAGCTATCAGTTCAGCCGCTCTACCGGTTTATGAAATTTATAAAGTTGGTGAAGATCCCCATTGGAAGAATGGATTGGATTTCTTCTCACACTACGGTTTGCCGCTGGTTTTTATTCCCCACTGGAATAATAAAGATGGCGGGGATGGCTTGGACACCAGCCGCTGTTATATGGGAGTATCCCGATTTCAGGAGTTAAAGGATCGGCTTCCAAAAGATCAGGTTGTGATCGGAATAGATGAGAACACAGGACTAGTGATAGATTTTCAATCCGCCTGTTTCCATGTTGTTGGCCAGAGCAATGTAACAATCCTGCGGGAGGGATCCGAGCAGGTGATCCCAGCAGGCAGCGGGATAGATCTGTTGGAATTGGGAGATTTTAACCTCTGTGATCCCCTGGCTGGTATATCCCAAACCAGCTGGAATCTGGCGCTCACGATCCAGTCCGAAATGGAAACAATAGTTCGAATTCCCCCCCAGGTGATAGTATTGGCAGAAAAAAGGGAAAAAGCCCGTCAATCAAAAGATTGGGAAACAGCTGACCAGCTGAGGCAAGCTGTAGAAGACTTGGGATGGGTCATTCAGGATAATTCAGATGGATTCATTATTGAGGGCAAACTAGATCAGTGAAGAAACCTTACATTGTTATAGATCATCGATAAAGAAGGAGCGATCAAGAATGAAAACTAAACCTACATTAGGATTTATCGGCTTGGGATTGATGGGCAAACCGATGGCTAAAAATCTTCTCGAGGAAGGATATCCAATGGTAGTTCATAACCGCAGCAGAGAAGCTGTTCGTGAACTGGTAAGCGAAGGCGCCCAGGAGGGGTTCTCTCCCAAAGATGTCGCTTCCCGGGTTGATATTATTTTTACCAACCTGCCAGATTCCCCGGATGTTGAACTGGTTTCCCTGGGGGAGGAAGGGATCCTGGAAGGAACAACGGAAGGGCTGATCTACGTTGACCATTCCACCATCAAACCTTCCCTGGCCAGGAGGATCGCCGTTGAATTTGAGGCTCGGGGTGCATTTGCCCTGGACGCTCCTGTCAGCGGTGGTGATATTGGCGCCCAAAAAGGAACTCTGACGATCATGGTCGGAGGACCAGAGGCAGCTTTAGAAGAACTTCTTCCTATATTCGATGTTGTTGGAAAGAAAACTACCCATGTTGGCGATGCTGGTTCAGGTCAAATTGCAAAAGCTGCCAACCAAGTGATGGTTGCTGCCCAGATGGTTGCCATGGGAGAGCTTATGATCCTGGCAAAAAAGTCAGGAGCTGATCCAGCCCGGGTAGTTCAAGCGATCCAGGGTGGCGCGGCCCAGTGCTGGACGCTGGATGTCAAGCCGGAACGCTTGTTTGCCGGAAACCGCCAACCGGGTTTTAAAGCCTATATGCAGGAAAAAGACCTCAAAATCGTGATGGATACCGCCCGGGAATACGGCGCTCCCCTTCCCTCAGCGGGTTTGCATACTCAGTTATTTGGAGCCATGCTTCAAATGGGGATGAAGGACCTAGATAACTCAGCTGTAATAGGCGTGATCGAAGATCTTGCCCACACGACCCTTTTAGATTGATCTATCACTAATTTCAATCCTATCTAACCCGGCAGGAGGTTGCACCTTCTGCCGGGTTTCTTATCCAGCAGGTATAATTTTGCTTGAACAGGATCAAAGAGTTGAATATGAAAAGAACCGTAGATTACATTAAAAATATCAAACTGGATAAGATAACCATTCGGGATTACATTTTGATTCTACTAGGAGCAATCCTGCAGGCCGGATCGTTGAGGACATTCTTACTTCCTGCCAAACTCGCCAGTGGTGGAGTGAGTGGTTTATCACAGATCATCAACAGTTTTACCGGCTGGCCGATAGGTGTGATGGTCTTATTGGGAAATATTCCCCTTCTTATCCTGGGCTGGCGTTTCCTGGGAGGACCCCGTTTCGCAGCCAGAACCGCGTTTGCTATCCTCACCTTTTCAATCCTGGTTGTTATACCTTTGCCTTTCCTCCCCCTGGAAGGCATCACCGGAGATATCGTTCTTAACTCTCTTTACGGCGGTGTCGTCAGCGGGATAGGTTTTGGACTTGTATACAAGGGGAGAGGAACCAGTGGAGGATCTGATATCCTGGTCCGGATTCTGAGCAGCTGGCGCGGAGTCCCGATATCTCAAAGCTACCTAATGACCGACGCTGTGATTATATTCCTGGCAGGCATCTCATTCAGCTGGGAAAATGCTCTCTACGCCCTGGTGATGTTGTATGTTAGCGGTATCGCTGCAGAATCCATCAGCCAAGGTTCTAACGTTCTCAGGACAGGATTAATCATCACCAACCTCCCTGATCAGATCAAAGAGGAAATATTCAACCGCTTGCGGAGAGGAGTAACGATCATGAACGCCAGGGGCGGTTATTCAGGCGAAGAAAAAAGTATTTTATTATGCGTGGTCACCCGGGCGGAGATCCCCCATCTGAAAGATCTGACAAAAGAAGTTGATCCAAAAGCATTTTTAATCATCGGACAGGCACATGAAGTGCGCGGCGAGGGATTTTTACCCTTCGGAGATGATTAAAATTCACCAACAAATCGTGCAACTTCTTCTTTGTAATACCGTATATTTGAGTAAGGCAAGACGCAAGGAGAACCTGAGTGTGTGAGACCGAATCGCAATTAATTGCTGAGGCTAAAGCCGGCAATAAAGAAGCATTTTCAGAGCTTGTCGAAAAATACCAGAAACCGGTGTTTAGTGTATGTTATCGGATGCTGGGAACTCCGACAGCTGCAGAGGACGCCGCGCAGGAAGCCTTTATCAGGGCTTACCAGGCTCTGGACCGTTATGACCCGGAGAGGTCATTTGCTACCTGGATCCTCTCGATTGCATCAAATTACAGCATTGATCAATTGAGAAAGAAAAAAGTTACGATCTTATCCATGGACAGCGACAAACATGCCTGGTTAGCGCCGCCTGATCCGGGACCCAGTCCTGAAAAGGTAGCCCTGGACAAAGAAAAAAATGCCCTTGTGCAAGCCATACTGGCGGATTTGACTGAAACAGATCGAGCTGCGGTGGTATTGCAATACTGGCATGATTACTCATACGAGGAAATTGCCGAAACTTTGGACCTCAGCAGCAGTGCGGTAAAAAGTCGACTGTTCAGAGCAAGAAAATTAATGGCTGAGAAATGGCAGGAAATGCAGTTGATCTCAGCACCGAATGTATATTCAGCTGCAAAAAGGATTACCCATGAAACATCAACAATATGAGAACTGGATCCTGATGGATGAAGAGCTCAACCAGGAACAGCAGCGAGATCTGCATGGTCATTTGAAACAATGTTCTCAATGCCAGGCCCTTTATCAGGCAAGCCATCAGATCACACATCTGTTCAAAACAGCGCCAGAACCAGCGCCTGCGGCTGGATTCAGCTCTCGCTGGCTGGTGCAGATCGACAGAGTAGAAAAGCGCAAGAATCGCATAATTCTGTTCAGTACTCTGGGCGCGATTTCCC
>JAGHAU010000283.1 GCA_021161345.1 Anaerolineales bacterium
GGTAAAGGGAGGCCGGCTGGTTACCTGCGGCCGGACAACCGGAGCCCAGGCAAAGACTGATATCAAATTGATCTTCTGGAACCAGCTCCAAATTATCGGCAGCACCATGGCCAATAATAAGGAATTTTCTGATGTAATGACCCAATTTTTCCAGGGAGAATTGAAATCTGTCATCGACAGCGTTTACCCCCTGGAACAGGCCCGAGAGGCGTATCATCGGCTCGAAGCCGGTGAACATTTTGGCAAGGTCATAATCAAGATCAACGCCGACTGAGATAGAACGACTCTTGATTATTTTTTTGTCACAGTTCCACCCTTACTCATTAGCCGAATTATTCATCTAAAGTCAATAATTTCAGATAGTCATATTTTTGAATCAGGGCAACTGTAATAGAAAAGACCCTGTGTTAAACACCACAGGGTCTTCCTATATTTACGTAACGTTGTTCGTTATTTCTTCGTGAACACCAGCTTATCCTCGGTTTCCGGATCCAGGTCGGCGATTATGGTGTCACCGTCCTTGAACTCACCTTTCAGGAGTTTCTTGGAAAGCGGGCTTTCGATGAATTTCTGCAAAGCACGGGTCAGGGGGCGGGCGCCGAAATCGGCTGTGTAGCCGTTCTTGGCCAACCACAGATGGGCTTTTTTGGTCAGGGAAACCTTCAAACCGTTTTCAATCAGCCGCTGGGTAACTTCCTTCAAATTCAGATTGACGATCTTGATCATATCTTTCTCATTCAACGGAGAGAAAGTTATGATCTCATCGATCCGGTTCAGGAATTCGGGGCGGAAGGCATCCTTCAAGGCCTTGTTGATCTTATCCCTGGCCTCGATATCCTTATCACTAGCTGAGCTGTCCAGGAATCCCAGGCTGCCGGATCGACTGACATATTCAGTACCCAGGTTGCTGGTCATGATCAAGACGCTGTTCCGGAAGTCTACCTGGCGGCCTTGTCCGTCAGTCAGACGGCCGTTATCCAGGATCTGGAGCAATGTGTTCCAAACCTCCGGATGGGCTTTTTCGATCTCGTCGAAGAGGATCACACGGTAAGGGCGCCTGCGAACTGCTTCAGTCAGCTGGCCGCCTTCTTCGTAGCCTACATATCCAGGAGGAGCACCAAACAACCTTGAAGCAGTATGCTGCTCGCGGTATTCACTCATATCCAGCCGCAGCAGGGCATCCTCATCATCAAAGAGGAATTCTGCCAGGGCCTTGGCGAGTTCAGTTTTACCTACACCGGAGGGACCGATAAAGATAAAGGAGCCGATCGGCCGGGTCGGATCTTTTAAACCAGACCGAGCCCGCCGGATGGCATCAGATATGACCGTGATAGCTTCATCCTGGCCAATAATGCGCTCGTGCAGGCGATCTTCCATCTTCAATAGTTTTTCTGCTTCGGCTTCCAGCATGGAGGTCATGGGAATCCCCGTCCACTGTGAAACGACTTCAGCTACATCATTTTCATCAACAACCTCATCCAGCTCGTGCTCCGATTCCCAGGCATCCCGGGCTTGATGGAATTCTTCTTCCAAACGGACTCGCTGGGTTTGCATGGTAGCCGCCCGTTCATAATCCCGTTCCTGGCCGGCAACCTCTTCTTCATTCTTCAGATGTTCAATTTCGGTTTGTTTTTCTTTGAGTTCCGGCGGTAGGGAGTATAAAGCCACCCTTAATTTGGCCGCGGCTTCATCCATCAGGTCGATGGCGCTGTCTGGCAAATGCCGGTCAGTCACGTAGCGGTTGGCCAGGGTCACAGCAGCTACCAGGGCTTCATCCGAAAAACGGACTTTATGATGGGCTTCATAGCGGTCCCTGAGCCCTTCCAGCATTTGAATGCTCTCTTCCACGGAAGGTTCTTCGATAAAGACCGGCGCAAAACGCCGTTCTAAAGCGCTGTCTTTTTCAATATACCTGTGATATTCATCCAGAGTTGTAGCGCCGACACACTGCAGTTCACCGCGGGCCAGGGCTGGTTTAAGCATATTGGAGGCATCCATCGCGCCTTGTGCGGCGCCAGCGCCCACTACGGTATGTAATTCATCGATAAAGAGGATTATTTCCCCATCAGCTTGTTTGACATCATCGATGGCCGCTTTAAGACGTTCTTCGAATTCACCCCGAAATCGTGATCCAGCGATCATACTGCCCAGGTCCAGGGAAACCACACGTTTCCCTGAAAGGATCTCCGGCACATCGTTGGTGGCGATTTTCTGGGCCAGACCTTCCACGATGGCGGTTTTTCCAACACCCGCTTCACCGATCATAACCGGGTTATTTTTTGTGCGGCGGGAAAGGATCTGGATCACTCGCAGGATCTCTGCATCTCTGCCGATCACGGGGTCCAATTTTCCTTCCCGGGCCAATTTTGTCAAATCGCGGGAATATTTTTCCAGCGCTTTGTAGCGATTTTCCGATTTGGGGTCCGTCACCCGCTGTCCTCCGCGGATCTGGTCAATCGCCCCATAAACTCGTTCTTTAGTAAGTCCTTCAGTTTCAAGCAAGCGTACGGCAGGCGTGTTCTTTTCATCCAGGATTGCTAAAAAGAGATGCTCTGTAGAAATGAACTCGTCCTTGAGACGGTTGGCTTCCTGATTGGCAACATCCACAATGCGCTTCACACGGGGAGTGATGAATACCTGTCCCGCCCCACGGCTGCCAAATATGCTTGCTTTCTGGGTATTTTTCAAGACATGATCCAAACGATCACTCAGATCGATCCCCTGGAGATTGAGATTCTGTAAGATTTGCGAAATCGCACCCTCTGGCTGTTCAATCAATGCCAGCAAGATGTGTTCCGTGTCAATCTGATTGTGCCCATAGCGCTGGATAATTTCCGCAGCCCGCTGGGCAGCTTCTTGGGCCCGTTCCGTAAAACGGTCAAATCGCATCATATAAACACCATCCTTCCTTCAATGGTTGATATGCATTCATTATATAACTGGGTACTATTTAGCCTCAAAGTATTATAACAAGGAGACGTTAATGAATTGTATGAATCAATCCAAATATGGTCAAATCCTTTTTAAGTTTGATCCATCCTTATAGTGCAATATTTATTCCTTTTCCCGGGAGAAATCCCGGGGCCATATATAAGAGAAATCCAGGGGCTACTTACTCAGGGCCGCAATCAAAGTGCCTCCCCGGGGACGGGTCGGCGAGTATCGTTTCATTCGCCCCCGCAGGGAGACAATCGGCATCAGTTAGGAGCTGGGATTTCAATCCCGCTCAATGATAAAGGGCGACTCGATGAGTCGCCCCTACCTAATGCAATAATTTATCCGGTCGCATCAATCCTGTCTCCCCCTATCGGTCTGTCATAGACCCTATCCCTCATGCTGCTCAAGGTACTCCTGGAAAGCCTTCCAACCCGGGCACCAGGTGGTGTGCCAGCCCCAGAGCCGGGCCATCAGAGAATCGGGTTTTTCTTCCGCTTTGAGCCGCATCGGGCAAGTTGCGCATTTGGGTTCTTTAAGTACTTCCACCATTGAGTTCTCCTTTGTTCTTTCCAATCAATATAACCAAACCAGTCAGCGCCAGGACAGAACTCAATCCATAAAAAAATGTCTTCGGGATTCGCTTCAGATCCAGGATCAAAGTCCGCTCCTGGCGATCACCTTTCTGAAGAGTGATCCCGCGGGGGCGATTCCTGATCCAGTTCATAACCTTCCCGGACAGGTGTACTGTCCGGGTTTCAGGAAAGTAATTTCTTACAGGACTGCCATTTTTCCTGCCAGGCCTATCGGTGAGGTTGATGTACTGATCTTTATTAAGCATTTTTCCCTACTACCTTCATATTCAAAGCGGCTGAGTGATCAACAAATTTAATGAATTTCGATCAATGACACACCGGTTTCGATCCGGATATCGACCTTGTTCTCAGCTTCCTCATAACCAGGGGACTGATAAACACCGCCGGATTTCGGGAATCTGTTTTGATCGACGTTCACGGAAGCCAAACCATGTTCGGCTTCAACCCTAGCAGCCACGCCTACTGGCACCTGAATATCTATCGATGCGGCTCCAGCTTCAACTTTGAGATAGGTTAAACCAGCCGCAGCTGGCAGCTTCAAATTTGTTAAACTTGCCCCGGTCTGTAAAGATATGTTTTTAACCTGCAGGGCAGTCAAGTCCAGATGGGCATTCACTGCCCCGATCTCAAAGGCCAGGTCCAGGGGAAGTTCATTGGACAGGCCGAATTCCCACAGGAGTCCCTTCCCACCGTTCCAATTTCCCGGGAAGAATGCATCCGGAAAGGAATGGCGCTGGGGCTGTAAAACAACATTTAAGGTATTCCCTGTTTTAGAGACTCTGGCATCGAGGCCAGTGGCAAAATTTCCAGAGACAAGTTTGCCGGGTTCAGAGATCCCGGTCAATTCCAATTTTCCAGCTCCATGTTTCACAACAATTGAAGCTCTTTCAGAATCATCCAGGTCCACAGAACCTGCGACCATCTCCAAATCACCAGTCCCGACTGCGGTACCGATCAAGAACCAGATCCCCAAACCGATCAGGAATACAGGCCAGAAAAATCGCCAGACATTGACGGTAATTATTCCCAGGTTATTGGCCAGCAGGACGAAACCGAACCCGACCAGCATGACCGCCCAAAACAATCTGCTTGAACGCATGATAAGCTCTCCAGTCTAACCGATAATCCGGTTAGGACTCCTTTTTATTAAAGAATGTGCGGACCATTAAGACCACACCCAACAAGATCAACAATACAGGCCAGTATTTTCCAGCCATACCTACGGCGCCGAAGAATGAACCAAACACTGCCATCATGATGAAGCTGATGAACATTAACGTACTGCCATCTTTAACAGAGGCGTCGCCGCCCAGTAAACTCATCAAGACGATGCCGAGGCCCACAAAACCCGGGATCAGGGTCCAGATATAGGACCAGCTCTGCCAGTCGCCTATATACCACTGGTAGGCCAGGATGCCGCCCAGGCCGCTTACAATAGTAGCAGGCACCGCCAGGCCGGGTTCACCCAGGGCTGCACCCAGGATAAATAAGAACAATCCTATGCCGATGATGATCCAGGGCCAGGAGAAGATCTCCCAAAAATCTGGAATAAATTCAGGCAGGATCTGACCAGCAAAAAGAAGGGATCCTACCAGGATCAAAATTGCTCCACCAACAATACTTGTGCGTTTTCCCTTATCCATTACAACTCTCCTAATGTAACATTACGATAACAAAAATCGTTTATATAATAACAGGCTGGATTTCCAGCAATAACAGAAAAGTGAGTCTTTCCAGTTGATAGAAAAATACATTAATCATTATTCAACCAAGTTGTTTGGTAGAATAAAAAAACAGGCAGTATTCTCTTATCACCTATTTATACGTTTAAATCCAATAAAAGTTTCTCAGGACCCTGATTCTGAATTTAATCTTACAAAGCCAAAGGAGGCTCTAAGATGAAATCTCGAATAAAGTTGACAATCCTGCTAACCTTCAGCTGCTTTTTATTCTTATTCACAGCCTGTTCGCCAACCCCTTGTGGGCCAATTTATGATGTCACAAAACCCGATGACACCAATGACGGGGACTGCACACCAGGAGATTGTTCTCTGCGGGAAGCCGTCAATAAAGCCAATATCTGCCCTGGATTGCAAACCATCAACCTGCCAGCTGATGGCTACATTCTGACTCTGGATGGCGACGATGAAAACCTGGGAGCAACGGGTGACCTGGATGTCACGGACGATCTGGTTATTATTGGAACCGGCGCGCCCTCGATCAACGGCAATATTGAACGCGCATTCCATATCCACTCAGGAGTCAATGCAACCTTTGAAGGGATCTGGCTCACCGACGGTGACGCCATTTACGGAGGAGGATTGGTCAATGAAGGCGACCTTTCCTTGAATAATTTCACCTGCAACTACAACAACGTCTCGATCCCGCCAGGAGGAATGGGAGATGCCATGGGAGGATGTATCTTCAACACCAGCAATCTGACTGTCAACAACGGTCACTTCCTCGCCAATACAGCTGGCTATGGGGGTGCGGTCTATAACCTGGATAACGCTACCGCCCTGATCGAGAATAATAGCTTTACTGGCAACGAAGCCGAGTTCAACGGTGGCGCCCTCTGGAACGGAGTCGATGCAGAGTTTACCGTCAATAACAGCACTCTGGAGATGAACGAAGCCGGCGTGGATGGGGGAGGAGTTTGGAATCATGGTGATTTCTATGGAGAAGGTTTGGTTCTAGAAGACAACCATGCTATCGACAGGGGTGGTGCGATATATGTCTGGATGGACACTTTTACCCAGTTCAACAACAGCTGGCTGACAGAAAATTCCGCAAATTGGGGAGGTGGACTGTTCAATAACAATGGTATGGTTCATTTCTATGAAAGCGGTATTACCAACAATACCGCAACAGGTCCGGTAGGCGGAGGGATTTATAATAACGGCCCTGTGCCTACTGGAGGATTACTTCTTAAAAATGTAACTATTAGCAATAATACAGCCCTAGGCGGAGTGGGTGGAGCCGGGATCTACAACACTGGCAATTTTGACTTCCGTTTTATCACCGTTTCCGGCAATGACCCTGAAGGGCTAAGGATCGATACCGGAGGGGAAATTAAAATCCGAAGCTCAATACTTGCCGATAACCCAGGAGGGAACTGCGCCGGGATCGCCCCTGATTCACTGGATTACAATCTTACAAGTGATAGTACCTGCGCCTTGACCGGGAGCCACGATATCCTTAACGTGACTGCCTTGATTGAACCGCTTGGATTCCACGGCGGACTGGCCCCCAGCCACCCTCTTACTTATGGCAGCCCGGCTCTGGACAGCGGCTCTCACGATCTGTGCATTTCAATGGATCAAAACTACACATCTCGACCACAAGGCGCCTGGTGCGACCGGGGCGCATTTGAAAACCTATATGATAAAGGCATCGTCCGCGGCTGGACCTATATCGACACTAACAGGGATGATATCCGGGATCCTGCAGAAGGTGCAGTTCCGGGTGTGATTATTGACTTGAAGGAAGGCCCCTGCCCTGGTGGTGCTATTGCGGCATCGGCGGTATCCAATCCTGATGGCTATTACAAGATCTACGAAATCGAGCCAGGGGATTACTGCCTTGATACTTCTCCTCTCCAGCAAAACATGTATCCTGAATATATCGACCTGTCTTTTTCTCCTGGAGACGTGCTGGAAGATGTAAACTTCCGCTACCTGGAGTCGCCTCTCGGCGAGTCATCGATCAGCGGTAGGGTCTGGCATGATCTCTGCGCGGTGCCCTACGGCATGCCCACATCCCCTCCTCCTGGCTGCATCTGGCTGCCTGGGGGCGGATTGGGAGCGGACGGGATCTATGATCCCCTGGAGCCGGGCATCGGGGGAGTAAAAATCATGGTCCATGATGAGACCTGTTTAGCCGCCGGTATGATTTTAACAGCCAGGGTTTATACTGAGGCCAACGGAGAATATACTATTCCAGGACTGGAGGCGGGAACATACTGCGTGTGGATCTATACCCCAAGCCCACCCAATGACAGTATTCTTATTCCCGGAAACTGGACCTATCCGGTCCGGAACGCCTATTCGGTAGAAGTAGATGTCTCTCCGGGAGTCGGAGAGGACGTAACGGATGTCAATTTCGGCTGGGATTATGAATTCTTACCAGAACCCCTGATCCCATTCAGTTACAACTGCCCCGCGATTATGGATGCTTTTATTCGCTTAGGCCCTAGCACGAAATACCCTAAACTTTTCACTATCCTGGAAGGAGAAGTGTTTGAAATCCTGGCCAAATCAGAATCGGACGAACCAGTCTGGTATTATGGACATAATGAAGCCTTGGAAAAAGGCTGGATATCTGACGCGGTTCTTGCCTGTAAAGATCCGGAACCGGAGAATCTCTGGACCAGGGCAACTCCCCGGCTGCCTGAAATTGAACCGGAACCAGAGGACTTATCACATGATCCTCCCACCTGTCATATAAGTTTAGGACCTACGTCATGTGAGGCAGCTGGAGGTACGTGGATTGTGATCGCGAGTGCACCCAACAGTAATTACTGCCAATGCCCTTAAAAACTGGGAGTAGACAAAAAAGGAGCAGTTTCATAAGGCTGCTCCTTTTTTATATTTTTAGTTATTCAGCTCTTCTGACTGGTTTTCGTTGAGAGCTGGTATTTCTCCGGTCCAGGTTTCAGAGACGGGATCTTGATGATCTCATATTTGATCAACAGCCAGATAATGCCCACCAGGATCATCAAGCCAGCTGCTATGCGGGAATAGCTGATGTCTGTTCCGGGGATGCGAGGCTGATCAGGGCGGAAGAACTCGATGATCTCGCGGCCGAAACCTTCTAAAATCAACCAGCCAGCAAAGATTGTGGCAGGTTTGATCTTCTTTTTATATTCCAGGGCAATCCAGAGCAAAACTCCGGCCGCCAGGAAATTCCAGAGCATTTCATATGCAAATGCAGGATGGAAAAAAGTAGTGTCGTATGGGAAATCGTACATGTTTCGCCAGGGGGCGATGCGGTGGAGCTCATCAATTCTAATTCCCCAGGGAAGGCCAGTCGGCTGCCCGTATAGTTCCTGGTTGATGAAGTTGGCCGGGCGGACCAGGGCCTGTCCAATAAGAAGGGCCGGAGCTGCTGCATCCAGGAAGATCCGGAAATCAAGCTTATTCCTTTTGACAAAAATGAGTGCGCCTAAAGCGCCAAACAAAACCGCGCCATAAAAGTGCAGGCCGCCCTGCGGCAGATTTAGGATCTGGAGAGGATTGTCGATGTAATAGCGGCCTCCCCCAGCAATGTCATTGAGGACGTACCAGAGTCTGGCTCCCACAATACCAAAAGGAACCCCCCAGATCAATAACTCCCAGATATGTTCTCCATTTTCCCCTCTCTGCTTGACACCCCACTCCGCAACCAGGCCGGCCAAGATAATACCCACAGCCATGATCACACCGTACCAGTGCAGGGAAAAGTTCGTACCGGGGATGGTAAAGATAATTGGGTCCATAATTCCTCCATAAGAGGGATTGAGTCCCTTGAAGTGACTCAATCCCTTAAATAATCTACTGTCTGGATAAGAACAACCGCGAATATCTTACCATACTAAGAATTCGCGGTTGATGATATTAAGAAATTTATTCTTTCAGTCTTCCCCGGCCATCCAGGCGGGTTTTTTCCCATCTTTTTCTGGAAATCTAGTTAGGACAGTGATTGCGATAGGCAATAAGGATTGACCATCGATCTGCAAAAAATCCCCTCGTGATCCACCGGCTGCAGTACAAACGGTAAGCTCTGTACCTGGAGATGTCAGTTCACGTTTGACCAGAGCCAGGCCCACCAGGTTGCCATCCACGTCCATGGAACAGCTGGTTACCTGTCCTATCTGCTGGTTATCTTTATCTATCATCAGATCCAGCTCCTTTGGGCGGCGGGTACGTTTTTGATCACACCGGAATCGCACGATCTCCCGCTGGCGGCTTGCCTCAATTGCCAGAAGAGCATCCCTGCCAACGAAAAATGGCTTGTGGTATTTCACGTAACCCGGGAAACCTGCTTCGACGGGAGTGATCCCCAGCGTCCCAGCCAATTCATGGCCATATAATGGAAGTCCGGCTTCGATCCGGGTGGAATCCCTGCAGGCCAATCCGGCTGGTTTCACGCCAAAGGGCTGTCCTGCTTTCAGGATCAAATTCCAGAGTTTTACTATCTGTTCTGGATGGACCAGGATCTCAAAGCCCCAGGTTTCACCCGTATATCCGGTGCGGGCCACCACCAGCGGGATACCTCCCAGCTCACAGGACATCAATTCCGTCCTCCGCAAGCGGGAAAGAGCCCGCTCCAAGGCCGGATCGTCTGTCAAAGCCTGGAGAATGTCCAACGATCGGGGTCCTTGTAAAGCAAGGTCCCTTTTCTGGGCTTTGCCGCTGGCTGGATCTTTTAGATTCCTGATCACAGCCGGCGCTTCTACTTTGATCCAGGGTCGGTTATGATCGAGAAGCACTTTTCCATCATTAACCGCATTTAACCAATCCCAATCCTTCTCTTCATTAGAAGCATTGATCACCAGGTAGTAATAATCCGCGCTGACCCGGTAGATAATACCGTCATCGATTACGCTGCCATCCAGTTTCAAGAAGTAGCCATAAAGCGATTGCCCATCATCCAGCCAGGCAGCATAGTTCGAAAAAACCAGGTCCAGGAATGGTGTTGCGTTGGGGCCTGAGATCTCAAAAACGCCCATGTGGGCAACATCGAATAATCCAGCGTTGTTCCGGACAGCTTGATGTTCTTCCTTGACAGAGGAATATCTCACTGGCATTTCCCATCCGGCAAAGGGGACCAATTTGCCTCCCAGTTCCTGATGGACAGGGTTTAGTTCGGTTTTTTTGAGTGGGGACTCTAGCTCTTCCCAGTCCCATTCTATTGGTTGATGTTCTGGAAGATTCACCTTGAGTGAAGCCTGTCCGATAAAATAAGGCTTGGATCGATCAAAATAATCTAGATGTGTCTGATACAAGCTTTGGATTTGTGTCCCGGCACTGATTTCGGCCTGATAGGGTTTCCCCTGCCCTTCTACCAGCTCCAGGATGACCGGGCCTTCCACTTTTCGGTAGATGTCTTCATGATCGAAGCAGATATATCCATCACTTATACCCCGCATCCACGAGAGCAGTTCTCCAGTTTGTGCAGGCTGAACCGAGATCAAATAACCATCCCGACCCCTGGAATCTTTTTCAACCCGCCAGATCTCTGCTTCAGCCAGCAGCGTCCCTCCAGCATCGAGGAAATATGACACTGTTTTTTCTCCTGCGGGCAGCCCCATCAGATTGGATGTGATCAATTGGTTCAAAAATTGTCTGGCCCTGAAACCAGTCACACTGATCTGGTGAATTTCCTCATCATCAACAACCTCGATTTCCTGATAATGCGGATATCCAAACCCTTCAACTTTCAGATCAATTCCTGCTCTTTTGGCA